>NZ_JBHYKM010000006.1:103057-118406 GCF_042741435.1 Streptomyces sp. NPDC058955
TCACAAAAACCCCATAACCACCAAAAATACCACAACAACGCAAAAATCCCACAAACATACACCCCCCCGGCGGACCCCGCCCCACCCCCCCCCCCGGCGGCGGACGAAGGGACCTGTTCGGACATGGCACGCTCAGTCGTTGCTGAGAAGATGGAAGCGGCCCGGCGACTGGGCCACGTGATCGCCGAACAGAACCCAGCGGTGGACTCGGTGTACCTGGCCGGCAGCCTCACCGCCGGTCTCGGCAACCCCACCAGCGATGCCGACCTGTTCGTGCTGTGCGAGACCGACTCCGACGAGGAGGACTTCCCGACGCAGTACAGCGTCGACGGCCACCGCGTCGACGTCGAGCGCTTCACGGTCGCCCGCGCCCGCCGGACCGTCGAGGACGTCGCTTCCTTCCGGCTGCACCGCGATCGGCTGACCGACCTCCACAAGCTCGCGGACCCCCTGGACTTCGTCTTCCGGCTCCGCAGCTCCGAGACGGTGGTGGACTCGCCCGCACTCGACGCCCTCCGCCGCCAGGTGGACACCTCGCTCCCCGACATCCAGCGCACCGCGGTCAACTACGCGGCGATCGCCATCAACGGTGCCCTGGAGGACTTCCTCGGCGCCGCGGTCGAGGGCGACTTCGACACCGCCGCCTACGCCGGCCAGCGCCTGACCGCACACGCGGGCAAGGCCGTCGTCTTCGCCTCCGGCGACCTGTACTTCAGCAACAAGTGGGTCTACAAGCAGCTCCACCGTCTCGGGCTGAAGAACTTCCCGATGGACGCCTTCACTTCCTACCAGCGCGGCAGCTGGGCGGAGGGCGGTACGGAACAGGCCGAGGCGCTGATCTTCTTCGCCCAGACCTGGATCGCCGTCGCGCAGCTCCTGGGCTCGGCGAGCGTCCCGGTCGACGCGTGGCCGGTCCGGCCGGCCGAGTCCGCGCCCGCGGCGGACGGGTTCTGGCGCAACCCCTCGTACAACGTGCTCACCGTGGACACGGGCGTCCTGCTGCACTGGGAGCTGCGCCGGCAGCTCGTCCTCAAGGAGCACATCGCCTACGTCTGGGCCCTGTGCGACGGCCGCACGCAGGAGGAGATCAGCGCCGGCGTCACCGCCCTGGCCGCGTACGTCCCCTCCCTGGCATCGCTCGACGACGCCCGCATCGGGACGGTCCTGGACGCCCTGAAGGCCAAGTCCCTCGTCTCCACGACCCCGTACGCCGCCCTCGACGCGGTCTGAGGACGCCGGATGAACAGTCAGGAAGCCCCCCGGCACGATGAGCCGGCGCCCGACGAGCAAGGGCTGCTCGAACTGGCGGAGTGGACGTTGGCGAAGCTGGCGGATGCCGCGGACTACGCCCAGGTCTACGCCTCCCGCAGCCTGACCGTGCACTCCGAGGCGTACGACGGCCAGACCCTCGCCACGGGCCTCGAACCGATGACCGGTGTGGGCTGCCTGGTCCGGCAGGGCGCCCGCTGGCGGTACCGGCACGTCACCCCGTCCTCACTGGGGCGGCTCGCTTCCTGGCTGGACGCGTCCGCGTCGCCTTCCACGGGGGACGCGCCCGCCGACGCCCTGCTGAGGGGACCCCGTCCCCTCGGACACGTCCCCACCCCCGCGGGGCAGTGGCCGGCCCCCGACCCCCGCACGGAGTACTCGCTCCTGGTCATGGAGGACTTCACCGCGCGCGCCTTCGCCGTCGCCGACACCGACGGCGTCCGCGCGGCCTGCGCGGACCGGGTGCTGCGCCAGCGCGTGAAGGCCACGGTGACCGTCGGCGGCCACCCGTACCGGGGCATGAACAGGAGAGTGCTCCGGGGAGCGGCGATCGCGGAGGCCGCGCGGGGCACCGAGGACCTCGTGCGCGTCGCCCTGGACCACGCCCTGGACGCCTCCGTCGCCACCCTCGCGGGCCCCCGGCGCACCCCCGTCGTCTTCGGCCCCTCCGCCGGCGCCGGATTCCTGCACGAACTGGTGGGCCACGCCCTGGAGGGCGACAACTTCGCCCTGGGCAGCCCCTATACGACCCGGCTGCGCCGCCCCGGCGTCCTGCCCCCCGCCCTGACCGTCGAGGACGACCCCACCCTCCCCGACGGCTACGGTTCCTACGCGATCGACGACGAGGGAACACCGGCCCGCACCACCCCCCTGCTGTCCGGCGGTGACATCGGCGCGCCCCTGGCCTCCGTCCGCACCGTGCACCGCAGTGGCGACGCCCCGACCGGCAACGGCCGCCGCCGCAGCTACCGCGACCTCGCCATACCCCGGGCGAGCAACACCGTCGTCCGACCCGGGGGAGACCGCGCGGCGGAGCTCCTCGCCGTCGGGCCGCAGGGCCTGTTGTACGTGGGATGCCTCGGGGCCGGGATGATCAACCTGATGACGGGGGAGTACTCGTTCTCCGCACTCGACTGCACCTTCCTCACACCCGACGGCCACCGCGTCCCGGTCCGCGACGTGAGCCTCTTCGGCGACGCCCTGGACGCGCTGGAACGCGTCGAGGGCATCGGAGCGGACGTCGGCGGCGACAGCGTCAGCTGCGGCAAGCAGGGCCAGATGATCGGCATCGGCATCTACTCACCCACCATGCGGTTCGCCGCACTGGATTGGAGCGCGGGATGAGGCGGATCGACAGTGCGATGCCCGGGGCGCTCGCGGTGGCCGACGCGGTGGAGCACCACCTCCGGCCCGGTGAACGGTCCCGCCTCTTCCTGGAGAGGACCGCCCGGCGCAGCCTCGCGGTCCAGACGGAGTCCGGCCGCAAGGGCCTCTCGGTGCACGACGGTTCCCACAGCGGCTATCTGGCACTGGCCGCCGACGGCCGGGAGTGCTACCTCAACCTGCCCGAGGTCACCGTCCCCGACGTGCCGGAGCTGATCGCCCTCGGCCGGGAGCTGCACGGTCTGGCCGAGGGCCTGCCGTCGTACGCCCCCGCCGCCGACCCCCGCACCACGGCGGTGGCCTTCGAAGGGCACTGGGAAACGGGCCTGCCCCTGGACCTGGAGACGTTCGCCGCGGATCCGTCCCCGGTCGTCGACGTCATCCGGTCCGCCGCCGGGTCGTCCGCCCTGCTGCAGAGCGTCCACCTGACGGAGATCGTCGGCGAGTCGCTCTTCGCCCGGTCGCACGGCGCCCGCGCCGCGGGCGTACGCCGGGGCGTGGAGCTCCAGGCGGTCGCCCGCTGCCCCGACACGGGGAGCACCACCGTCCTCACCCGCTACGCCGCGGGTCTGGACACGGTCGACGTCGAGGGCCTCGGCAGGGAACTGGCACTCGCCACCGGCAGCGACGCCTCGGGCGCGCGGGCCTTCGACGGCGACCAGGTCGTGTTCAGCCCCACCGCCACGGCCCAGCTGCTCCAGCACCTCACCACCACGCTGCTGGTCACGCCGCTGACCGGGGCAGGACCCCTGCGTACCGCGGTGATCGACGACCCGACAGCTCCGGGCGGCCGGGCGGCGGGGGCCTTCGACTGCGAGGGAACGGCCACCGCACGCACCGAACTGGTCGGCCGCGACGGGACGCAGAACCGCGTCGCGAGCCGGTTGCGCGCCCTGCCCGGGACGGCGGGCGGCGAAGCCGGCCCGCTGACCGGACACGCGCGCTGGGATCCTGCCGAGAGCTTCCCCAAGCCCTCCGCGCACAACGTCGGCCTGGCGCCGTGCGGGACCGTTCCGGACCCGTACGCCGGCGAGCACGCCGTCGTCGTCGACGTACGGAGCCTGGGCGTGGGACTGCTCCGGTCCGGCGGCCGCCTGGCCTTCCGGCTGAGGATCGTCCGCACCGTGGACGGTCGGCGGCGCGAGGTCTTCGCCCCCCTGGCGGTCGCCGGCGGGGCCGGTGACTTCCTGGCCGCGGTCCTGGCCGTGGGCGAGTCCGTCTCCTACGCGCCGGGCCCGCTCTCCACGGCGGCGGCACCGCTGGTCATGAGCCTCTCGGGACTGACCCTCGCGCCGTAGGCCCCGCCCGTCCCGGGACACGTCCGGCACGTCCCGGGACGTGTCCGGCAAGTCCTCCTGTCCGCCCCCCCCAGAAAGTGCACGCGTCATGGTGGCAGAAAGCCCTGCAGCCGTCCCCGACCAGGGGACGCACCCGGCCCGGTTGGTCGTCAAGAACCTCCGCCGGGACTTCACCACCCCCGACGGCTCGGTCCGCCGGGCCGTGGACGACATCGACCTGACCGTCCGTGCCGGAGAACTGGTCTCCGTGCTGGGCCCCAACGGAGCCGGCAAGACCACCATGGTCAAGATGCTGACCGGTCTCCTCCTCCCGACGTCCGGGACGGTCCTCCTCGACGGCCACGACGTCGTCCGCGACCGCCGCCGAGCCTCCCTCGCGTGCGGGTTCACCCTGGGGGGTGACAACGGCCTCTATCCGCGCCTGTCGGCCGTGAAGAACCTGACCTTCTTCGGGCTGATGTACGGCCTGCGCGGAGCGGCGCTGGACCGGCGGGCCGAGGAACTGCTCGCGGAGGTCGGTCTCGCCGACCGCGGCAAGGACATGGTGTCGTCCTTCTCCCGCGGCATGAAGCAGCGGCTGCACATCGCGAAGGCCCTGCTGCACGATCCGGCGGTGATCATCCTGGACGAGCCGTCCGCCGGCCTGGACCCGCAGTCGGCCGCCTCCATGCGCGCCCTCGTCTCCCGGCTCTCCGGCGAAGGCCGCGCCATTCTCCTCACCACGCACGACATGCGGGAAGCCGAGCAGCTCAGCGACCGCATCGTGCTCATGAAGGACGGCCGGGTCCACACCGAGTCGACGGCCGCCGGACTCCGGACGGCCGCCGCGGAACGCATGGGCCACTCGGTCCGGGTGGAGTTCGCCGACGGCGAGGTCCCGGAGCGGCTCGGCACCTGCCCGGGCCTCATGGGACAGGAGAGCAAGGACGGCTCCGCCACCCTGCGCGTCCGTGACGGCGCGGCCTCGGTGCAGTGGATCCTGGCGACGTTCCCCTCCGCCACGACCAGCATCTCGGTCACTCCTCCGACGCTGGAGGAGGTCTTCCTGGACGTGGTGTCGGCGTCATGAGCACCGTGTCGCTCCGCGCGTCCGCGGCCCGCTTCCGCCTCGGCCTCCTGCCCACCTTCCGGCGGGCCGTCGTGGACCAGCTCCGCCTGCACGCCTCCAGCCCGATGGCCGTCTTCTCCACCCTGGCCATGCCGTGCGTCTTCGCCTTCCTCGTCCACCGGATGGCCGTCGCGGCCGGCGGCGCCGAAGAGGCCACCAGCGACCTGGCCGTGGGCTCGGCCGGCATCGGCATGCTCGACTCGATCATCGTGCTGGTCGTCTTCAGCATGATGGGCGAGAAGCGGTGGAAGACCCTGTACGCGGCCCTCGGCAGCCCCGGTGGCATGGTGCCGGTGGTCCTGGGGCGTCTGACCGGCATCGCCGTGCAGTCGCTGACGGCGCTTCCCGGCACCTTCGTGGTCCTCGCCCTGCTGTGGGGCGTCCATGACACCTTCGCCTGGGGACGCTGGCTCGCGGGGGGCCTCGTTCTGGCCCTCTCCACGTCCGCGGTGGTGGGCCTGCTCGGCTTCTGCGTCCTGCGTTACCCGTACTCGGCGGGCATGACCAACGGGCTGACCGGCCTGGTGATGGCCCTCAGCGCCCTCGTGGTACCGCAGTCGGCGCTCCCCGCGCCCGCCAGGGCCGTGGCCGAACTCCTCCCGCAGTCCCACGCCATGGCCTGGGTGCGCGGGGGCGACCACGTCGAGCTGGTGTACGCGCTCGGTCTCACCGCGGCCTTCACCGTCCTGGTTGTCCTGTCCGTCCGGCGGGTGGAGCACCTGGCCCGCCGCCAGGCCCTTCCCCTGGAGTTCTGATGTCCATGGCGACGCGACCGACCACCCCGCACCGGTTCCGGGAGGGCTCGTACGACGTGGTGCGGGGGGCGCTGCTCTCCTACCGGGCCCTCTTCACCTGGCTCAACCCGCTGGGGTACATCAGCTCCCGCATCGTCCGGCCGATCGGCATGGCCATCGCCTTCACCTCGCTGTCGTCCCACTACGGTGCGGGCATCGGCAGGATGCTGGCCGGATCGAGCCTGCTCGCCGGTGCCGGTGCCGTCCTGTACGGCATGGCGCTGTCCGTCGGCAACGAGAGGTCCTTCGGCACCCTCGGCTCCTGGCTGGCATCGCCCCAGAACAAACTCGGCACCGCCTGCCAGCGTGCCCTCCCCCACCTCGCCGACGGCTTCGTGGGCGGAATGTGCACGTACGTGATCTGCTGTCTGCTCTACGGCGTCTTCCCGCTCGACGTGCCGACGTTCGCGGCGATCCTCGCGGTGGGCGTCTGCGCCGCCGCCGGACTCGGGATGGCCCTCGCGGCGCTGGCCCTGGTGGTGGAGGACCTCTTCATCGGACCGAACGCCGCCGAACTGGTCCTCATGATGCTGACCGGCACCCTGGTCCCGGTGCACGACCTGCCGGCTCTCCTCCGGCCCCTCAGCGAGGCGGTACCGCTCACGAACGCCATGCGCCTGGTGGACGCGGACCTCGCCAACGCTCCCTGGGACGCCGGGGCGCTGTGGACGGAACTCGCCGTGGGAGGGGCCTGGTTCGCGGCCGGCTCCGGCATGCTCCTCCTGGCCGCACGCCGTGCGGCCGCCCGCACCTCCCTGACCTGAACCGGTCTGCGCACCGCCGCACCGTGGCCCTCCGTCCGGGCCGCGGCACGGCCGCACCGGGGAGGGGGACGGCCCGGATCAAGGACGAGCCGGATCAAGGACGGGCCGATCAGGGACGGGCCGAGCGGGGACGGGCCGAGCGGGGACGGATCAGCGGCGCGCGTTCGACCGGCTCAGATGGCGGTTCCCCCATTCCTTCCGCCCCGTCACCTCCGGTCCGAACCACGACGGCGGCCGAAAATTCCGTGCCTGTTCCACGTCATTGAATTCGACCTCGACCACCCGAAGCCCCGCGTGCGCGCCCGCATAGACGTCGACAACCGCCTCAAGGGCGTCCGAGGAATCATCCAGCCGAACCGACCACCGGTCCTTTTCGATCCGGTCGGTCGTCATTTCCCAGATCCGCCGGAACTCTGCGGCGGGGATGGGGAACTCCACTTCCGAGCGGACGTTCACCCCCTCCCCGTGCGCGGCCGCCGGCGATTTCACCGTCATCAGGCACGTCTCGTCCATCGAGCGGACGCGCACCTCCAGCGCCGCTTCCGGCGTGGACAGGTACGCCTGGCGTATGCGGACCCGACGGCTGTTCCGCGGTATTTCCCAGTCCTGTATCACCTGGAATTTGCGTTCAATTTCCAGATCCGCCACAGAATACTCCGTTCACTCGGCGACCGATCAAGAATCCAACCTCCCGTCCCGGGTGTCAATGGAAGCCGGGATTCCTCATGCGCGGCGCGCTCGCGAACCGTGGGGCGTGATCGTTCAGCCGGGTTAAATCGGCCGGTGGACGAATGCCGAGGGTCACCTCCCGGCGCGTTCGGCCTTCGGTCGCGCCGGGAGCCCCGGTCGTGGGTACACCCGGGACTGTTTGACGCTGCCGAAGGCGAAGCTCGACTCGATCGAGGCGATGCCCGGGATGGCGTGGATCCGGGTGCGTACGAGGGTCTCGTACGCCTCCAGGCTCTCGATGACGACGCGGAGCAGGTAGTCGCTGCTGCCGGCCATCAGATAGCAGTCCTGGATGTGATCGATGAGACCGATGTGCTCCTCGAAGACGTTGACGGCCTCGGCGGTGTGGCGCTCCAGCCTGATCCGTACGAAGACGGTGATCGGCAGGCCGAAGGCGACCTGGTCCACAGTGGCCGTGTAACCGCTGATCAGGCCCGACTCCTCCAGGCGGCGCACCCGGCGCAGGCAGGGGGAGGGGGACAGGCGGATCCGGTCGGCGAGGTCCTGGTTGGTCAGCCGGCCGTCCGCCTGCAACTCGTGGATGATCTGGAAGTCCACGGCGTCCATCGTCACTCCTTGGCAGATTCTGCCCTCACGCTATGTCCGGAGGGCAGAACTGGCAATCATCTGCCCCGGCTCCAGCTCTAGCGTTGCTTGCCGGGGCACATGCCGGCTTTCGGTCCGCCCGTACGTCCAGAGCGGGAGGAATCGTCGGTGGTCGCACCACAATCGGTCGCGTCGGAATCGGAGCGGACGCCAGGGCCGCAGGTGCTCGCCGCCGCCCGTCCCCGGGGCCTGTCCCCGCAGGGCGTGGGCATGGTCGCGCTGGTGCTCACCGTGGCGATCTGGGCCGCGTTCGCCCTCAGCGCCCGCGCGCTGAGCGCCTCCACGCTGCTGCCCGCCGACGCCGCCCTGCTGCGGTTCGGTGTGCCCCTCGTGATCCTGGCGCCCGCGCTGTGGCGGCGTCGGCGCCGGCTGGCCGCGGTACGGCCGGGCCCCGCAGTCAAGATCATCTGTGGTGCGGGGGTCCCGTTCTTCCTCGCCGCCATGTACGGCGGATCGCTGACGTCGGCCGCCTTCGTCGGGGCGATCGTGCCCGGCATGGTGCCGCTGTTCGTCTCCGCCCTCATGGTCCTCGGCGGGAAGCGCGCGCCGCGCGGGACGCAGGCGGCCGGTCTCGCCCTCATCGTGGCCGGGGTCGTGGCCCTGGTCTGGCGCTACACCGCCGCCCTCGACGCCGACGTCCTGTTCGGCACGGGAACGCTGCTCGTCGCCAGCGGTCTGTGGGCGCTGTACACCGTGGGGCTGCGCGAGGTGGACCTCGACCCCGTCGGGTCGATCGGCCTGCTGTGCCTGCCGTCCTTCGCCGTCATCGCGCTCCTCGCCCTGACCGGCGTCCTGCCCACCGGCCTCGCCCGGGCGGCCGGCGGCGACATCCTGCTCTTCCTCGTCGTCCAGGGCCTGGGCGTCGGCCTGTGCGCCGGGCTGCTGTACGCGTTCGCCATCCGCCGGCTCGGCCCGGAACGCAGCTCGGTCGTCGGCAGCCTCAGCCCGGTCGCCGTCGTCCTGCTCGCCGTGCCCCTGCTCGACGAGTCGCCGACCCTGCCCGTCGTGGTCGGCGTCCCCCTCATCACCCTCGGCGTCGCACTCGCCAACCGGCGCCCCCGAACCAAGGTTTCCCCCGATGCTTGAGCTTCTTCCCGCCCCGCCCGTGGACCCGCTGTGGGACCTGGCGGCGGAGTTCGCCGCCGACCCGCGCCCCGAGCGCCTCGACCTCGTCCTCGGCGTCTACCGCGACCCCAGCGGGGTCACCCCGGTGATGGCGGCGGTCAGGAAGGCCGAGATCCACCTGGCGGAACGTTCCGGCACCAAGGAGTACCTCGGCCTGTCGGGCAACACCGCCTTCAACCGCGCCATGCTGTCGCTCGTCCTGGGCTCCGAGGAGCTGACCGCACGGGCGACGGGCGTCCAGACCGTGGCCGGCACCGGGGCCCTGCGCCTCCTCGCCGACCTCGTCCAGCAGACGCGCCCCGGCGCCACCGTGTGGATCAGCGACCCCGCGTACGTCAACCACCGCCCCATCCTGGAAGGCGCCGGGCTCACCGTCCGGACCTACCGCTGGCGCGACGAAACCGGTCGGCCGGACACCGAGGGCATGCTCGACGACCTGGCCGAGGCGCACCGCGGCGACGTCGTCCTGTTGCAGGGCTGCTGCCACAACCCCACCGGCGTGGACCCCTCCTTCGGAACCTGGGAGGCGCTCGCCGCCCTCGCCGCGGCCAACGGCTGGGTCCCCTTCGTCGACCTCGCCTACCACGGCCTCGGCGACGGACTCGCCGCCGACCTGGCACCCACCCGGATGCTGGCGGAACGCCTTCCCGAGGTGCTGATCGCCGTCAGCTGCTCGAAGAACTTCGGCCTCTACAGCGACCGCACCGGATGCGCCATCGTCCTCGGCTCGTCGAAGCGGACCCTGCGGCACGTCGAGACCGCCCTGCAGAACGCCGCCCGCACCCTGTACTCGATGCCGCCCGACCACGGCGCCGCGATCGTCGCCACCGTCCTGGACGACGAGGGCCTGCGGACCGAATGGCTCGCGGAACTCGACGCGATGCGCCACCGGATCACGGCCAACAGGACCGACCTCGTCGCCCACCTCCGCGCCCTCGGGCACGAGGAGGAGGCACGGTCCCTCGCCCACCAGAAGGGCATGTTCTCGATGCTGCCCCTGACGCCGGACGGGATGCGCCGGATGCGCCGCCGGTCCGGCATCTACGGAACGGCCGCCGGGCGCATCAACATCGCGGGCGTCCCCGCGCACCGGATCCCGTTCCTGGCCCACGGCATCGCCACCGCCCTGCGGACGCCGCACACCGCGCCCGCGGTCACCTCCGGTTGAGCAGGGCGGGCAGGTCGGCGAAGGAGTCCAGGACGTGGTCGGGCGTCCCCGAGGCGGCGCGGTGCGTCTCGGGCAGGTACTTCCCCGTCCTCACCAGTACGCCGGTGATGCCGGACCGCTGGGCGGCCAGCACGTCGGACTCGATGTCGTCGCCGACCATCAGCGCCTCCGACGCGTCGACGCCGAGATGACCGAGGGCGCTCGCGAAGAACGCCGGAGCCGGTTTGCCCGTCACCTGCGCCTCGACGCGGGCGGCCTTCTCCAGCCCCTCCAGGAAGGCCCCCGTGTCCAGGTCGAGCCCGCCCTCGGTGCGCCAGAACAGATTCCGGTGCATCGACACCAGCCGGGCCCCGCGCCGCAGTTGCCGGAACACCCGGTTGAGGGCCTCGTAGCCGAACTCGGCCCCCGCGCCCCCGAGCACGACGACGTCGGCGTCACCCTCCTCGACGAGCGTGACGCCCTCCAGATCGTCCCGCACGTCTCCGCTGTTGAGCAGCAGGCAGCGCGCACCGGGGAAGTGCTCCCGCAGATGCGCCGCCGTCGCCACCGGGGCGGTCAGGATGTCCCCGGCACCGACGGGGAAGCCGAGGCCGGCCAGCCGCGAGGCGATGGCCGCCCGCGTCCGTGACGTGTTGTTCGTGGCCAGCGCCACCCGCGGCCCGGCCTCGCGCACCTGCTCCAGGGCCCGGACCGCCCCGGGCAGCGGCTTCCAGGACACGGTGAGGACGCCGTCGATGTCGACCAGGGCAGCCCGGATTCGCTCCATGTCCCGACGGTATCCCCAGGGCCCCCGACCTGCCGCCCGCTCGTGACCGGCGCGCCCCCGTGCGAGGGGCGCCGGCGCCGCGGCCGAGCGCGGTTCGCGCCGGTGGCACCGTGCGGCGTCCGTCCTCGACCGGTTGTGCGCTGTCGTGCCAACCCCTGGGCGCAGGAGGTCAACTCGGGCGGTCGGGTCGCTCGTAGCGTGAGGGCGTGCCGAGCCGCGGAGGCGGTGGGCACCCATCCGACGGCTTCGAAAGGACCCCTCATGTTCGACATCGACAAGGTGCAGGCCGCTCCGAGCAAGGACCTGCTCACGCCCGACAACGCGGTCATGCTCTTCGTGGACCACCAGCCGCAGATGTTCTTCGGCACCGGCAGCGGCGACCGCGCCGCGATCATCAACAGCACCGTGGGCCTCGCCAAGGCGGCCAAGGCGTTCGACGTGCCGGCCGTCCTCACCACGGTCGCCGCCGAGTCCTTCTCCGGCCCCCTGCTGCCGCAGCTCGCCGAGGTGTTCCCCAAGAACGAGATCATCGACCGCACCACCATGAACGCCTGGGAGGACGAGGCGCTCGTCGCGGCGGTCAAGGCGACCGGTCGCAAGAAGATCGTCCTGTCGGGCCTGTGGACCGAGGTCTGCCTGGTGCTGCCCGCGCTCTCCGCGCTGGAGCAGGGCTACGAGGTGTACGTCGTGACCGACGCCTCCGGCGGCGTCAGCCCGGCCGCCCACGAGCACGCCCTGCAGCGGATGATCGCCGCCGGCGCCGTCCCGGTGACCTGGGTCCAGGTGCTGCTGGAGCTGCAGCGCGACTGGGCGCGCCAGGAGACGTACGGCGACGTCATGGAGATCGTCAAGGCCCACGCGGGCGCGTACGGCCTGGGTGTCGTGTACGCGCAGTCGGTCATCGGCGCGCACGCGGCCGGCTGACCTCCGTGGACACCGGCATTCTGATCCTGCGTCTGCTGGTGGGACTGCTCGTCGCCGGGCACGGGGTGCAGAAGGTCAGCTCGCACCTGGGCGGCAAGGGACTGCAGGGCGGGACGGAGGAGTTCCGCGCCGACGGCTTCCGGGGCGGTGCCCTCACCGCGCTGGCGGCGGGCGGCGGGCAGATCGGCTCGGGTCTGCTGCTCGCCTCCGGCCTGCTGACCCCGCTCGCCGCGACCGGCGCCATCGGGGTCATGACGGTCGCGCTCACCGTGAAGTGGCGCCACGGGCTCTGGGTGCAGAACGACGGATACGAGTACCCGCTCGTCCTCATCGGCACCGCCGCCGCCCTCGCCGCCACCGGCCCCGGCGCCTGGTCCCTCGACGCGGTCCTCGGCCTCACGCCGTACCCGCTGTGGTGGGCCGCGCTCGCGCTCGTGGCCGGTCTCGGCAGCGGACTCCTCACCCGGCTCGTGCTGCACCGGCTCCCCGCCCCGGCGAACGCCGAGCGCTGAGCGCGAGCCGCGCGGACCGGGTCCGGCTGTCCGCGTTCCCCCGCCCGGCCGGCCGGGCCCTTCCCCCCAGCACTCCCACCCCCCTCTCCCGAACAGGAGCACCCGATGGACACCCTCACGACCCCGCACGGCGGCGGCCAGCCGCTGCTGCACCAGAAGGGCGCCGAGACCCAGGCGTTCGGCACGCTCAAGCAGCTGCCGATCGGCCTCGGGCACGACACCCGCATGTACGCCTGCCAGCGGCTGAACCGCGTCCTCGCCGACACGCAGATCCTCTACTCCCTCTACAAGAAGCACCACTGGCTCATGCGCGGGGCGACCTTCTACTCGCTCCACCTGATGCTCGACAAGCACGCGGAGGCCCAGCTGGCCATCGTGGACGCGCTGGCCGAGCGGGTGCAGAGCCTCGGCGGCGTCGCCGTCGGAGACCCGCGCCACGTCGCGGAGCTGACGACGGTCCCCAGGCCGCCGGACGGCGTGGAGCCGGTGCCCGTCATGCTGTCGCGGCTCCTCGACGCGCACGAGCGGATCCTGATCGACGCGCGGGACGCCGCCGCCCGGCTCTCCCAGGAGGGCGACGAGGGCAGCACCGACCTGCTCGTCTCCGACGTGGTCCGGACCGGCGAGGCGCAGGTGTGGTTCCTGGCCGAGCACCTCGTGGACACCCCGCTGGTGCGCGGCTGATGGACACCTACGACGTCGTCGTGGTCGGTGGCGGACCGGCCGGCGAGGTCGTCGCCGACCGGGCCGTCCGATCGGGACTGACCGCCGTCGTCGTCGAGGCCGACGAGGTCGGCGGCGAGTGCTCGTACCGCGCCTGCGTGCCGAGCAAGGCCCTGCTCCGGCCGGGTGCGGCCCTGGCCGCCGCGCGGTCGGCCGACGGGGCCCGCCAGGCGGTGACGGCGGCACTCGACCCGGCGGCCGTGCTGGCCCGCCGCGACCGCTTCACCGGGCGCGGCGACGACACCGGCCAGGCCGACTGGCTCGACGGTGCGGGCGTCGCGCTCGTACGGGGGCACGGACGGCTCGCCGGTGAGCGCCGGGTGGCGGTGACGGGGGCCGACGGCACGGTCCGTACCCTGCGCGCCCGGCGCGCGGTCGTGGTCTCCACCGGCACGGAACCCGCCCTTCCGCCGGTCGAGGGGCTCGACCGGATCGGTGTGTGGACCAACCGGCAGGCCACCACGGCCGATGCGGTGCCCGAGCGGCTCGTCGTCATCGGCGGGGGCGTGGTGGCCTGCGAGATGGCCACCGCCTGGCGCTCGCTCGGCGCCTCCGTCACCCTGCTGGTCCGTGACCAGGCCCTGCTGACCGGCTGGGAGCCGTGTGCCGGAGAGGAGGTCACCCGGGGGCTGGGCGATCTGGGCGTCACGATCCGCTTCGGGGTGTCGGCCGTCCGGGTCGCCCGCGACGGCGACACCCGCGCGGTGACCGTGCACACCGACGACGGCGCCGCCCTCGTCTGCGACGAGGTCCTCGCCGCCGTCGGACGGCGCCCGCGCACCGCGGACCTCGGCCTGGACTCCGTGGGACTGCCGGCCGGCGACTGGCTCCCGGTGGACGACACCTGCCGGGTCACCGCGGTCGAGGGCGACTGGCTCTACGCCGTCGGCGACGTCAACCGCCGTGCGCCGCTGACCCACATGGCCAAGTACCAGGCCCGTGCCTGCGCCGCGGCGATCGCGGAGCGGGCCGCCGGACGCCCCGCCGAGACCGGCGGCCGGCAGCCGTGGAGCGCGGAGGCCGACCGCGTCGCCGTCCCGCAGGCCGTCTTCACCCGCCCCGAGGTCGCGAGCGTCGGCCTCACGGAGCGCGCGGCACGCGAGGCGGGCCTCGCGGTCCGCGTGGTGGAGTACCGCATCGACGACGTCGCCGGTGCCGCGCTCCACGCGGACGACTACCGCGGCCTCGCCAAGCTCGTCGTCGACGAGGCACGGGGCGTCGTCGTCGGCTGCACGCTCACCGGCCCTATGGCGACCGAACTCCTCCACACCGCCACCGTGGCCATCGTGGGCGAGGTCCCCGTGGAGCGCCTGTGGCACGCCGTGCCCGCCTTCCCGACGGTGAGCGAGGTCTGGCTCCGCCTCCTGGAGGCGTACGGCCTCTGAGCCGGACACCGCCCGACCACCCCACCCGCCCGGCCCGGCCGCCGCACCGTCCGGCCTGAGTGGCGAACCCGCCCGGCCCGATCGCCGCACCCCACCTGACCTGCGTACCCGCCCGGCGTACCCGCCCGCCCGGCCGCGTACACCCGAACGTCCCACCACCCGACAAGGAACCCCCATGCATCCCACGAGGCGCACCCTCGCCCTCGGCCTCGCTCTCCCTGCGACGCTGGCCGCCCTGGTCGGCGCCGCCCCGGCCAGCGGACAGGCCGCCGCCGGCGCCGACCGGCACGCGCCCAAGCCCACCATCGTCCTGGTCCACGGGGCGTTCGCGGACGCCTCCAGCTGGAGCGGCACGATCCGGCGGCTGCAGCACGCCGGCTACCCCGTCCTGGCCCCCGCCAACCCGCTGCGCGGCCTCGCCGAGGACACCGCCTACCTGCGCAGCGTGCTGGCCGCCGTCGACGGACCCGTCGTCCTGGTCGGCCACTCCTACGGCGGCGCCGTCATCAGCGGCGCCGCGTTGGGCGACCACCGGGTCAAGGCCCTCGTCTACATCGCCGCGTTCACCCCGGACAAGGGCGAGAGCGCGGCCGAACTCGCCGCCCGGTTCCCCGGCTCGACCCTCGGCGACACCGTGAACCCGCGGTCGTACCCGCTGCCCGGCGGCGGCACCGGCACCGAACTCGTCATCGAACCGGGCAAGTTCCACCGGCAGTTCGCCGCCGACGTCCCCTCCGAGCAGGGGCCGCGGGGCCGCGGCGGCCCCCGCCCCCGCGCGCGGCCCCCGCCCCGGGT
>NZ_JBHYKM010000006.1:118416-150059 GCF_042741435.1 Streptomyces sp. NPDC058955
CCCCACACACACCTTCTCACCCACCCGGCAATTGACCCCGGGCGTTGCCCCCCCCCCGCCCCCCCCGCCGCCGCGCCCGACTGGCCCGCGTCCCAGCGCCCGGTAGCCACCACCGCGCTGGAGGAGAAGGCCGGCGGGGCGGCCTGGAAGACGATCCCGTCCTGGTCGCTGATCGCCACCGCCGACAAGAACATCCCTCCGGCCGCCCAGCAGTGGATGGCCCGGCGCGCCGGCTCGCACGTCACCGAAGTGGACGCGTCGCACGCCGTGGCCGTCTCCCGCCCGGCCGTGGTCACCCATGTGATCCTCGCCGCCGCGCGGGCGACCCGCTGAGCCCCCGCCCCTCCCGTCCCGCCCTCCCGTCCCGTCCCTCCCGATCTCCCGAAGGAGAACCCCTCATGAACGACCGTCCGGTCCTCGAACCCGCCGCCCAGGCGTTCGCCGACGCCACCGCCCAGCCGCCGTACCTGTACCAGATCCCCGTCGCCGAAGGCCGCAAGGCCGTGGACGACGTCCAGAGCGGCGAGGGCGTCCCGCTGCTCGCCGTCGACGAGGAGTGGATCACCGTCCACGGCGGCCCCACCGGCGACGTGCGCGCCCGGATCGTCCGCCCGCGCGGCGTCACCGGCCCGCTCCCCGTCGTCCTCTACATCCACGGCGCCGGCTGGGTCTTCGGCAACGCCCACACCCACGACCGGCTCGTCCGCGAACTGGCCGTCGGCACCGGCGCGGCCGTGGTCTTCCCCGAGTACGACCTCTCGCCCGAGGCCCGCTACCCCGTCGCCATCGAGCAGAACTACAGCGTCGCCCAGTGGGTCGCCCGCGAGGGCCACCACAAGGACCTCGACGGCACCCGGATCGCCGTCGCGGGGGACTCCGTCGGCGGCAACATGAGCGCCGCCCTCACCCTCATGGCCAAGCAGCGCGGTGACGTCACGATCGTCCAGCAGGTCCTCTTCTACCCGGTCACCGACGCGGCCTTCGACACCGCCTCGTACCACGCCTTCGCCGAGGGCTACTTCCTGCGCCGCGACGCCATGAAGTGGTTCTGGGACCAGTACACGACGGACGAGGCCGAGCGCGCCCAGATCACCGCCTCGCCGCTGCGCGCCTCCACCGAGCAGCTCACCGGCCTGCCGCCGGCCCTCGTCGTCACGGCCGAGGCCGACGTCCTGCGCGACGAGGGCGAGGCGTACGCCGCCAAGCTCCGCGCCGCCGGCGTCCCCGTCACCGCCCTGCGCGTCCAGGGCGCCATCCACGACTTCGTGATGCTGAACGCGCTGCGCGACACGTGGGCCGCGGACCTCGCCATCGGCCTCGCCACCGACACCCTCCGGAAGGCCCTCGCATGACCACGACCGGGCCTTCGACGAGCATGCCGGTGGCGGGCCTCGTCCCCGCCCCGCGGCGGGAGCACGAGCACGCCGATCTCCTCGTCCGCAACGCCAAGGTGTTCACGGGCGACCCCGGGCGTCCCGCGGCCCGCGCCGTCGCGATCCGCGACGGCCGGGTCGCGGCCCTCGGCGACGACCACGACCTCGCCCACCTCGTCGGGCCGGGCACCAAGGTCGTCGACGCCCTCGGCCGCCGGGTGGTCCCCGGCCTGAACGACTCGCACCTGCACGTCATCCGGGGCGGCCTGAACTACGTCCTGGAGCTGCGCTGGGACGGGGTGCGCAGTCTGCGCCGCGCCCTGGAGATGCTGCGCGAGCAGGCCGGCCGCACGCCCAAGGGGCAGTGGATCCGGGTCGTCGGCGGCTGGACCGCCGAACAGTTCGCCGAGCGCAGGATGCCGACCGTCGCCGAGCTGAACGCGGCCGCCCCCGACACCCCGGTGTTCGTCCTGCACCTGTACCAGTCGGCGCTGATGAACCGGGCCGCGGTGCGGGCCGCCGGCTTCACCCGGGAGACCCCCGACCCGCGCGGCGGCCAGATCGTCCGCGGCCGGGACGGCGAACCCAACGGCGTCCTGCTCGCCTCGCCGAGCGCTCTGGTGCTCTACTCGACCCTGGCCAAGGCGCCCGCCCTCGACGAGGCCGACAAGCGGACGTCGACGCGGCACTTCCTGCGCGAGCTGAACCGCTTCGGACTGACCTCGGCGGTCGACGCCGCCGGCGGCTTCCAGAACTTCCCGGACAACTACGCGACCGTCGTCGACCTCGCCAGGTCGGGGGAGCTGACCCTCCGGATCGCGTACCACCTCTTCCCGCAGACGGCCGGGCAGGAACTGGCCGACCTCAAGCGCTGGACCGAGATGGTCAAGCCCGGGGACGGCGACGAGTGGCTCCGGCTCAACGGCGCCGGAGAGAACCTGACCTGGGCCGCCGCCGACTTCGAGAACTTCTCCGAACCCCGGCCCGAACTCGGCCCCTACGAGAACGAGTTCGAGCAGGCCGTCCGGCTCCTGCTGGAGAACGGCTGGGGATTCAGGCTCCACGCGACCTACGACGAGACGATCCGGCGCGACCTGGCCGTCTTCGAGAAGCTCGCCGCGGAGGGACTCTTCCCCGGCGGCAACCGCTGGCTCTTCGACCACGCGGAGACCGTCACGGCCGGCAGCCTCGACAGGATCGCCGCCCTGGGCGGCGCCGTCTCGGTCCAGAACCGGATGTCCTTCCAGGGTGCCGCCTTCCTCGACCGCTACGGCGCCGAGGCCGCCGCCCACACCCCGCCGGTCCGGGCCATGCTCGACCGCGGCCTGACCGTCGCCGCCGGCACCGACGCGACCCGCGTCTCCTCGTACAACCCGTGGGTCGCCCTCCACTGGCTGGTCACCGGGCGCACCGTCGGCGGCACCCCCCTCTATCCGGCCGGGAACCTGATCGACCGGGAGACCGCCCTCGGCCTCTACACCCGGGGCGGAGCGCGGCTCACCGGCGAGCAGGACGTCAAGGGAACGCTGCGGGAGGGCTGCTACGGCGACCTGGCGATCCTCTCCGACGACTTCCTCACCGTGCCCGAGGACGTCATCCCCGACATCGAGTCCGTCCTCACCGTCGTCGGAGGCCGGATCGTCTACGCGACCGCGGAGTACGAGGAACTCGACGAGGCCGTCCCGCCGGTCAGCCCCGGATGGAGCCCCGTGGCCCACTTCGGCGGCTACCAGAGCGGCGCCCGGCAGGCCTCGCTGGTGGCCGAGGCCGTCGCCGAGTCCGAGCGGCACCGGCGGTGGCGTGTCGCGCGCGGCGCCGTCCCCGACACCCGGCCGTCGTTCGTCGACCCCTGCTTCGACCACTGAAAGAGAGCCCTCCGATGACCGACACCCCGCCGGACGCTCCCCCGGAACGCCGATTCGAGCCGGACCTGCGGTCGATGACGCGGATCAACCTGCGCCCCATCGCCTCGCCCATGCCGCTCGGCTTCTTCACCATCGCCATCGGGTCCGTGATGACGGGCTGCCTCCAGCTCGGGATCCTCGGCGAGGAGGCCCGCACCGCCGTGGCCTTCACCGTGCTGCCCGCCTTCGTCCTCCAACTCCTGGTCAGCTTCCTGGCCTTCGGTGCCCGTGACGTGATCGCGGCCACGCTGATGGCGGTGTTCGCCGGCAGTTGGCTGCCCTACTCGCTCATCATGCTCAGCGACGCGGCCGACGGCCTGAAGGTCCTCGGCGTCTTCAACCTGGCGCTGCTGTGCTTCGGCGCGCTGATGACCGCCGTGACCGGGCCCAAACGGGCGCTGTGGCTCGTCCTCGCGGTCTCCCTGCCCCGCTGGGCGGCCACCGGCCTCGCCGGTGTCACCGGCGCCGAGTGGCTGACGCGCACGTCCGGGGCGCTCGGCCTCGTGGTGGCGCTGGTCGCGATGTACACGGCGTTCGCCCTGATGCTCGAGGACATGCGCAGCGAGCAGGTCCTGCCCATCGGCCGCAGCGGCCCCGCCCACCTCGCCGTGGAGGGCGACCTCGCCGTCCAGCTCCGCAACCTGGAGCGCCAGGCGGGCGTGCGCCGCACCCTCTGACCCCGGCCACCGGCCGCGCACCACCGCGACCCGACAGGAGCGCCCATGGAACCCCAGGTCATCGACCAGCCCGAGAAGTCCCGCTACGAGATCCTCGCCGTCGCCGAGGCCGATGTCCACGGCGACGGCACCGCCGAGACCGCCGGCTTCGCCGAGTACCACCTCTCGGAGGGCGAGATCGCCTTCATCCACACCGAGATCGATCCCCGCTTCGGCGGCCGGGGTCTCGGCGGGCTGCTCGCCCGCGGCGCCCTCGACGACGCCCGGGCCCGTGGGCTGCGCGTCCTGCCGTACTGCCCCTTCATCCGCGGCTGGATCGGCAAGCACCCCGAGTACGCCGACCTGGTGCCCGAGGCGCGCCGCGCCCGCTTCGGTCTGTGAACCACCCCACCACCACCTTCCCCAGCCGCCTGCCGAGGAGTTCCCCCGTGTCCCGACACGCCCGCCCCACCGTCGTCCTCGTCCACGGCGCGTTCGCCGATGCCTCCAGCTTCGCCCGCGTCATCCCCGAACTCACCGCCGCCGGCCTGCCCGTGGTGGCTCCGGCGGTGCCCAACCGCGGCCTCGTCGACGACGCCGCGTACATCGCCTCGGTGGTCCGTGCCGTCGAAGGCCCCGTGATCCTGGTGGGGCACTCCTACGGCGGCGCCGTCATCACGCTCGCCGGTGCGGAGGACAACGTCCGCGCCCTGGTGTACCTCGCGGGGTACGCGCTGGTGGAGGGGGAGAGCCTGGGCGAGCTGCAGGGCGGCTTCCCCGACTCCGGCCTCGCCGACGCGCTCGTCTACACGCCGTTCCCCGTGGCGGGCTCCGACGAGACCGGCACCGACGTCTCGGTGGCGGTCGACCGGTTCCCCGACCTGTTCGCGGCGGACGTCGACCCTGACCTCGCCGCGGTGCTCGCTGTCTCCCAGCGTCCCCTGGCCGCCCAGGCGTTCTCGGAGGCGGCACCGGTCGCCGCGTGGCGGACCAAGCCCTCGTGGGGCCTGGTCGCCTCCGCCGACCGCACGATCAACCCCGACGTGGAGCGGCACGGCTACCGGCGGGCCGGCATGACCACCGTCGAGGTCGACTCCTCCCACCTGGTCATGCTCGCCCGGCCCAAGGCCGTGGCGGAGCTGATCCTGGAGGCGGCCCGGTCCACCGGGCACTGACCCTGCGCTTGAGCATCGAACGATTGGTCTATGTCGTTCGAACCCGGTAGCTTTCCGAAACGTCCGCCGAGAACGCGCGGCGGGCGATCGGAGGAAGCACACCCATGAGGTCCGGCGCGAGGCTCGCGCTCGCCGTCATCACCCTCGCCGCCATCGCCACCGCCTGCGGCACCGCCCAGGACGGCGGTCCGCGGTCGCGCGCCACCGCGGACTGCGCCCCGTACGCCCGCTACGGCGAGCACCCCGGCACCGAGGTCACCGTGTACGCGGAGAACCGGGACCGGGAAGCCGACCTGTTCGAAGAGACCTGGGCGGACTTCGCCGACTGCACGGGCATCGACGTCCAGTACGAGGGGGACGGGGAGTTCGAGGCCCGGATCCAGCTCCGGGTCGACGGCGGAAACGCCCCCGACGTGGCGTTCTTCCCCCAGCCCGGCCTCATGGAACGCTTCGCGCGGGCGGGGCGGCTGAAGCCCGTGAGCGCCGGCGTCGAAGCCCTGGCGAAGCAGGGCTGGTCGGCGGACTGGAACGGCTACGCGACCGTGGACGGAACCCTCTACGGCACTCCGCTGGTCGCGAACGTGAAGTCGTTCGTCTGGTACTCCCCGACGTTCTTCCGGGAGAGGGGACTGAGCGTCCCCCGCACCTGGACCGAACTGATGGCCGTCACCGAGAAGGTCGCGGCGTCGGGCGTCAAGCCGTGGTGCGCGGGCGTCGAGTCCGCCGAGGCGACCGGCTGGCCCGTGACGGACTGGATCGAGGACGTCCTCCTGCGCCAGCAGGGCACGGACGTCTACGACCGATGGGTCGCCCACGAGATCCCGTTCGACGACCCCCGGGTGATCAAGGCCATGGACACCGTGGGGTCCCTCCTCAAGAACGACCGGTACGCCAACGGCGGTTTCGGCCCGGCCCGGTCGATGGCGTCGATCTCCTTCCAGGAGGCCGGCACCCCGATCCTCTCCGGCGACTGCGCGATGCACCGCCAGGCGTCTTTCTACGCCGACATGTGGCCGGAGGGCACCGAGATCGGACCGGACAAGGACGTCTCCGTCTTCCTCCTGCCGGGCGCCGACCCGGCGAGCCGCCCCGTGCTGGGCGGCGGGGTGTTCACCGCGGCGTTCGCCGACCGCCCCGAGGTGCGGGCGTTCCAGGAGTACCTGGCCTCCGCCGACTTCGCGAACGCGCGCATGAAGAAGGGCCCGTTCGTCTCCGCGAACAAGGGCGTGGATCCGGCCAACTCCGCGACCCCGGTCGACAGGCTCTCCATCCAGCTGCTCCAGGACCCCAGGACACAGTTCAGGTTCGACGGTTCGGACCTGATGCCGGCGTCGGTCGGCGCCGGCACGTTCTGGAAGGGAGCGGTCGACTGGATCGGCGGCGCGAGCACCCGGCAGGTCGCCGCCTCCATCGAACGGTCCTGGCCGAGCAACTGATGTCGTTCGACGCCGTCGCCCAGCAGCCCAAGCTGCTCTACCTGCTCCAGGGCGTCGCCGCCTTCGCGGCGGTCGTCGCCCTGATCCTCCTGGCACTGCACCGGGGGCCGGTACGGAGGAGGGCCGCGGCCCTGATCCTGCTGGCCCCCGCGCTCCTGCTGCTCACGACGGGTCTGCTCCTGCCCGCTCTGCGCACGCTGGCGCTGTCGTTCACCGACAGCGGGGGAGGCGCCTGGGTCGGCCTCGACAACTACGTGTGGATGGCCACCGACCACCAGGCGCTGGTGGCGCTCCGCAACACCCTGATCTGGGTGGTCGTCGTGCCGCTGACGTCCACCGCGGTCGGTCTGGTCTACGCGGCGGCCGTGGCGCGGTCGCGGTTCAGGACGTTCGCCCTGTCCCTGGTCCTGACGCCGATGGCGATCTCCTTCGTCGGCGCGGGCGTCGTCTGGAAGTTCGTCTACGCCTACCGCCCCGCGGAGGCCGGGCAGATCGGACTGCTGAACCAGCTCGTCGTCGCGTTCGGCGGCGAACCGAGGCAATGGCTCGTGGACTCCCCCTGGAACGTCCTGTTCCTCATCGTGGCGATGGTGTGGACCCAGGCGGGCTTCGCCGCCGTCCTGCTGGCCGGCGCGATCAGGGCCGTACCCGCCGAGCTGACCGAGGCCGCCCGCCTCGACGGCGCGTCCCCCGGGCAGGTCTTCCGGCGGATCACCGTGCCGTCGATCAGGCCCACGCTGCTCGTCGTGCTCCTCGCCCAGGCGATCGGCACCCTGAAGGTCTTCGACATCGTCAGGACCATGACCGGCGGACAGTTCGACACGGGCGTCCTCGCCCACGAGATGTACGACCAGACCTTCCGCTACGGCGAGACCGGCCGCGGCGCGGCGCTCGCCGTGCTCCTCTTCCTCCTCGTCACCCCCTTCGTCGCCCACCAGGTCCGGGCCCGGCGGAGGACGCGGTGAACGGCGTCCGGGAGCGGCTGTCCTCCCGCGCCTTCACGACGATCGCCGTGGTGATCGCGGTCCTGTGGACGACACCGACCCTCGGCCTCCTGCTCTCCTCGTTCCGCCCCGAGGAGGAGATCAAGTCGACGGGCTGGTGGACCGTGTTCGGCGCGCCGCACCTCACGCTCGACAACTACGGCGAGGTGCTGTCCAGCGGCGGGAACGAGTCGGGGCGGCTCGCGGAGTACTTCGTCAACTCCCTCGTCATCACCGTCCCCTCGGTGCTGTTCCCGCTCGTCCTGGCCTTCCTCGCGGCGTACGCCCTGGCCTGGATCGACTTCAGGGGCCGCGACGCGCTCGTCGTCGGCGTCCTCGCGCTCCAGGTCGTGCCGCTCCAGATGGCGCTCGTCCCGCTCCTCAAGCTCTTCACGCAGGGATGGCTGTTCCTGCCCGCGTGGCACGCCACCGGAGCCGCGCGGTTCGGCCAGGTCTGGTTCGCCCACACCGCCTTCGCGCTGCCGTTCGCGGTGTTCCTCCTGCACAACTTCCTGGCGGGGCTGCCCCGGGACATGATCGAGGCCGCCCGCGTCGACGGCGCGTCGCACGGCACGCTGCTGCTCCGGATCGTGCTGCCGCAGTCCCGCCCGGCCCTCGTCGGCTTCGCCGTCATCCAGTTCGTCTGGGTGTGGAACGACCTCCTCGTGGCACTGACGCTGTCCGGCGGCACGGCCGAGACCGCGCCGATGACGGTCAGGCTGGCGAGCCTGGCCGGGACCTACGGCAACGAGTGGCACCGGCTCACCGCCGGAGCCTTCGTCGCCGCGCTCGTCCCGCTGCTCGTCTTCCTCTCGCTCCGCAGGCACTTCGCCCGGGGACTGCTCGAAGGATCGGTGAAGGGATGAGCCGGACGAGCCCCGACCGGCCCGACGAGCAGCGCGCGACGACGGGACTGAGCCGGCCCGGCCTGCGGGGCCGCGAAGCCGAGCTGGAGCAACTGCGCGCCCTGGTCGCGGCGGTGCGCGACGGCGAGGGCGGCGCGGTCGCGCTGCTGCTCGGCGAGCCCGGGATCGGGAAGACCGCGCTGCTGCGCGAGACCGTCTCGCTCGCACGGGCCCACGGCTTCGTCGTCAGCCACGGACGCGCCGAGGAACTGCACGAACTCGCACCGCTCGCCTCCCTGGCCTCGGGCCTCCTGCACGGCGACCCGCCGCTGCTCTCCGGCGCCGACTTCGCGGACCTCGCCGGCCACCACGACCAGCGCATCTGGCTCGTCGAACGACTGGCCCAGCTGATCGAGGAACGCGCGGCGGGCAGGCCCGTGCTGATCGCGGTCGACGACGTCCAATGGGCCGATCCGCTGAGCCGGTTCGCCCTGAGCGTCATGCCGGCCCGGCTGCTCAGCACCCCCGTCCTCTGGCTGCTCACCAGCAGGGAGAACCCGGAGCTGTACGGGCAGGGGCCGCTGACGACGACCCTCCCGCTGCGGCCGCTGTCCGGCACGGCCCTGGCCGAACTGGCCCGCGACGTCCTCGGCGGGGACATGCCGGCCCGGGTCGAGGAACTCCTCGACGGGGCGGGCGGCAACCCCTTCCTCGCGGCCGAGATGCTCTCGGGCATCGCGGCGACGGGCGCGGACCGGCCGGAACCGCCCGAGCGGCTCGTCCTCGGCGTCCGCGGCCGACTGGCAGGCCTCCGGCCGGACACCCTGCACTTCCTGCGGATCGGCTCGGTCCTCGGCCGCGCGTTCGCGCTCTCCGACGCCGCCGCCCTGTGCGGCCGGCCCGCCTCCGCGCTGAGCGCCGAGGTGGACGAGGCGATCGCCGCCGCCCTCCTCCACGACGACGGCGAACGCCTCCTGTTCCGCCACGACCTGCTCCGCCAGGCGGTCTACGCCGACCTCGCCCCCTCCGTGCGCCGGGCCCTGCACCGGGAGGCGGCCAGCCGGCTCGTCGCGGCGGGCCGGAGCTCCGGCGACGCCGTCCCCCATCTGCTGAAGAGCGCCGAACCCGGCGACACGGAGGCGATCGGACTGCTCCGCACCGCCGCCGACGACGTGATCGCCGTGATGCCCGACCTCGCCGCCGACCTCGCCGTGCGCGCCCTGGAACTCGTACCGCCCCGCGCGCCCATGGCGTACGACGTGGGGGAGCGGGCCGTCGTCGCGCTGACCCGCGCGGGCCGGTACACGCGGGCCCGGGACATCGGCGACGCGCTGCTCGCCCGGCAGCCGCCCATGGACGTCTTCGCCCGCCTGCAGTGCGTGCTCGGCGACGCTCTCTGGCACCTCGACGACGTCCACGAGCTGTCCCGCCGCACCACGACGGCGCTGGCGGCCGTCACCGACCCGGCGGTCCGCGCCCGGCTGACCGCCCGGCTGGCCCTGGCCAAGTCCCGCGGCAGCGACCTCGGGGCCGCCCGCGCGACCGGGGAGCGGGCGCTCGCCGAGGCGGAGCGGGCCGGTGACCGGGAGGCGCGCGTCCTCGCCCTGTGGGGGCTCGGCGAGACGGCCCTCAACAGCGGCGACTGCGCCGCGGCCGTCCGCCACCACACGGCGCTGAGCGTGTTCGACGCGGCCTTCCTCCCGGAGGAGGCCGTCGCCCTGATCCACCTGGACGACTTCGACGCCGTACGGCGCCTGCTCCGCTCGGCGGGCGACGCGCCCCTGCGCCCCGCCATGCTGATCTGGGCCCAGGGAACCCTGAACCTGGGGCTCGGGCGGCTCGACGACGCGGACGCCGACTTCGTCACCGCCGAGCGTCTCGAAGCGGACCTCCACGTGCCCGGCAACCTGGTCAACATCCGCGTCAACCGAGGGCTCCTCGCGATGCTGCGCGGCGACCGCGAGGCCGCCCGGGAACACCTCGACGTCGTCCGGGCGACCGTGGCCGACCGGCCGAACACGGGCAACCACGCCACGCACCGCTACTTCGAGGCCGTCGTCGCCGACGCCGAGGGCGACCACGCGGCAGCGGCCGAACTCGTCCGGTCGGCGCAGCGCGACCACCCCTTCCTCCGGTGGCGGCTCCTGCGCCCCCACGTCGTGCAGGCCGTCCACATCGCCCTGCGCGGCGGCGACCGGAAACTGGCCGAGGACCTCGCGGCCCAGACCGCCGCCCACGCCGCCCGCAACCCCACCGTGCCGACCGCCCAGGGGACGGCCGCCCACGCGTCCGCGCTGGTCACCGCCGACCACCGGCTCCTGGAGCGGGCGGTGGACCTCCTCCTCGGCGGCCCCCGGCCGCTGCCGCTCGCCGCCGCGTCCGCCGACCTCGGACGGGCGCTGCTGACCTCGGGCGGCGCCGCGACCCCCGCCCTGACCAGGGCGCACGACCTCTACGCCCGGGCCGGGGCCGATGCCGAGGCCGACCGGGTCCGGGCCGACCTGGAACGGGCCGCACGCCGCCCGGGCCGCCGCACCGGACGCGTCCGGTCGCGCACCGATCAGGGCTGGGACGCGCTCACCGCCTCGGAACGCAAGGTGGCCCGGCTGATCGCCGCGGGCCACACCAACCGGTCGGCCGCGGAGGCCCTCGTCGTCTCCCCGCACACGGTCAACACCCACCTGGCGTCGATCTTCCGCAAGCTCGCCGTGCGCTCACGGGTCCACCTGGCCCGGATCGTCCTCGCGGAGGACGACGCCGGGACGGCCACCGGCGACTGAGCGACCTCTGCGCCCCCGTGCAAGGAGCGGTGCGCGGAACGGCAACAGGAGGCGGGGGACCGGTCCTAGCGTGACGGACACACACCGCGCCGCTCCGCCGCGCGGACCCGTCCACCCGAAACGAGGGACCCCCCATGCCGTACATCACCGTGGGCCAGGAGAACACCAACCCCATCGAGCTGTACTTCGAGGACCAGGGCGCCGGGCAGCCCGTCGTCCTCATCCACGGCTTCCCGCTCGACGGCCACTCCTGGGAGCGCCAGAGCGCCGCCCTGCTCGACGCCGGCCACCGCGTCATCACGTACGACCGCCGCGGCTTCGGCCGCTCCTCCCAGCCGACCACCGGCTACGACTACGACACCTTCGCCGCCGACCTGAACACGGTGATGGAGACCCTCGACCTGAAGGACGCCGTCCTCGTCGGCTTCTCCATGGGCACCGGCGAGGTCGCCCGCTACGTCTCGACGTACGGCTCCGGCCGCGTCGCCAAGGTCGCCTTCCTGGCCTCCCTGGAGCCCTGCCTGCTCAAGAGCGACGACAACCCGGACGGCGTCGCCCCGAAGGAGTTCTTCGACGGCGTCGTCGCCGCCGTCAAGGCCGACCGGTACGCCTACTACACGGCCTTCTTCCAGGACTTCTACAACCTCGACGAGAACCTGGGCACCCGGATCAGCGAGGAGGCCGTCCGCAACAGCTGGAACACCGCGGCCCGCGGCGGCTCCTTCGCCGCCTCCGCCGCCCCGTCGACCTGGTACACCGACTTCCGCGCCGACATCCCCGCCGTCGACGTGCCGGCCCTGATCCTGCACGGCACCGCCGACCGCATCCTGCCCGCCGAGGGCACCGCGCGCCCCTTCCACAAGGCGCTCCCGTCGGCCGACTACGTCGAGATCGAGGGCGCCCCGCACGGTCTGCTGTGGACCCACGCCGAGGAGGTCAACACCGCCCTCCTCGCCTTCCTCGCGAAGTGACGCCCTTCCCGTCGACCTTCCGGGGTGGCGCCGGAACCCCCGGCGTCACCCCGGCCCCGCGGTTCCCCGACGCGGGAACCGGACGAGCTCAGGAGAGCAGACAGCCATGCAGTTCGGCATCTTCACCGTCGGGGACGTGACACCCGACCCCACCACCGGCCGCACCCCGACCGAACACGAGCGCATCAAGGCGATGGTCGCCATCGCGCTCAAGGCGGAGGAGGTCGGACTCGACGTCTTCGCGACCGGCGAGCACCACAACCCCCCGTTCGTGCCGTCGTCCCCGACCACCCTGCTCGGCCACATCGCCGCCCGCACCGAGCGACTGATCCTGTCCACGTCCACGACGCTGATCACCACCAACGACCCGGTGAAGATCGCCGAGGACTACGCGACGCTCCAGCACCTCGCCGACGGCCGCGTCGACCTGATGATGGGCCGCGGCAACACCGGCCCGGTCTACCCCTGGTTCGGGCAGGACATCCGCCAGGGCATCAACCTCGCCAAGGAGAACTACGCGCTGCTGCGCCGGCTGTGGCGCGAGGACGTCGTGGACTGGGAGGGCACGTTCCGCACCCCGCTCCAGGCGTTCACCTCGACGCCCCGGCCCCTGGACGGCGTCCCGCCCTTCGTCTGGCACGGCTCCATCAGGTCCCCCGAGATCGCCGAGCAGGCCGCCTTCTACGGCGACGGCTTCTTCCACAACAACATCTTCTGGCCGGCCGACCACACCCGGCGCATGGTGCAGCTCTACCGGCGCCGGTTCGCGCACCACGGCCACGGGCGGCCGGAGGACGCGATCGTCGGCCTCGGCGGCCAGGTCTTCATGCGGAAGAACTCCCAGGACGCCGTACGGGAGTTCCGTCCCTACTTCGACAACGCGCCGGTGTACGGCCACGGCCCGTCGCTGGAGGACTTCACCGAGCAGACCCCGCTGACCGTGGGCTCGCCCCAGCAGGTCATCGAGCGGACCCTGTCGTTCCGGGAGACCGTCGGCGACTACCAGCGCCAGCTGTTCCTGATGGACCACGCGGGCCTGCCCCTGAAGACCGTGCTCGAACAGCTCGACATCCTCGGCGAGGAGGTCGTGCCCGTCCTGCGGACGGAGTTCGCCGAGCGACGTCCGGCCGGCGTGCCGGAGGCCCCCACGCACGCGTCGCTCCGCGCCGTCGCGAAGGCGGCCGCCGCATGAAGCTGATCGTGGTCTCCGCGGGGCTGAGCACCCCGTCCTCCACCCGCCTGCTCGCGGACCGGCTGACCGAATCCACCCGCGACGACCTCGCCGCCCGGGGCCACGAGGTGGCGACGGAGGTCGTGGAACTGCGCGAACTGGCCGCCGACATCGCCCACCACCTGGTGACCGGATTCCCGCCCGCACGCCTGAAGACCGCGATCGACGCGGTGACGACGGCCGACGGCCTGATCACCGTGACCCCCGTGTTCGCGGCCTCCTACAGCGGACTCTTCAAGTCCTTCTTCGACGTGATCGACCCGGACGCCCTCACCGGGACGCCGGTCCTGACCGCGGCGACGGGCGGCACGGCCCGCCACTCCCTGGTCCTGGAGCACGCCGTCCGCCCGCTCTTCGCCCACCTCCGCGCCGTCGTCGTCCCCACCGCCGTGTTCGCGGCCTCCGAGGACTGGGGCTCGGGCGGCGACGCGTACACCGACGGCCTGCCCGGCCGGGTCCGCCGCGCGGGCGGCGAGCTCGCCGCGCTCATGGCGGCGCGCCCGGTCGGGACGGAGCCCGAGGACGACGTCACCGTCCTCGAACGGCAACTGGCCGACCTGCGCTTCGACTGAGAAGCCGTCCCCGCCCCGGCCGAGGGCGGGGCGGTGCGGATGGCCCATACTGTTCCGCCGTACCGCACGGGCACCGAGGCCGTCCCGTGCGGCCCAGGCCGGCGGAACGAGCGTGAACCGAGTGACGACAGGGACTCCACCCGAGGAGCTCGACGGCGCGACCACACCCCTCCGCGGCAGGGACGCCGAGCTGGCGTTCATCGAGGAGCGGCTCGACGCGCTCGACCGGGGCGCCGGCGGGATCGTCCGCGTCGAGGGCCCCGCCGGCATCGGCAGGACCAGACTCCTCGCGGAGGCCGCGGCGCTGGCGCGGCGGCGCGGCACCAGGGTCTTCGAGGGGGCGGCCGACCCCGACGAGAAGTTCGGGCCGCTCGGCCCGTTCCTCGACGGCGTGCTCGCCGGCCGGGGGCCGCTGTCGGGCACCGTCCGGCTCCGGGACCTCGCCACCACGCCCGGACAGCAGTTCTGGCTGCTCCAGGAACTCGCGGACCGCCTGCGGGAGACCGTGCGCGACGGCCCCCTGCTGGTCGTCCTCGACGACCTCCAGTGGTGCGACGACCTGACCCTCCTCACCTTCCACACCCTCGCGGCCGGGCTCTCGGCGCACCCCATCCTGTGGCTGGTCGCCGTGCGCGGCGGCAGCGTGCCGTCGGGAGTGCGCACGACCCTGGACCGGATCCGGCAGGCCGGCGCCCGTGAGCTGGCGCTGGGAGCGCTGGAGGACCGGGCGACCGCGCAGATCACCCAGGACGTCCTGGGGGCCGTCCCCGACCCCGGCGTCCTGCGCGTCGCCCGCCGCGCCGAGGGCGTGCCACAGCTGCTCGTCGAACTGCTCGGCTCGCTCCGGAACGAGGCGGTGACGATCGAGAACGGCACGGCCAGGCTGTCGGCCGGCCCCCCGGCCCCCCGGGTCCTCCCCTCCGTCGTGCGCCGCCTCGACCAGCTGTCCGACGAGGCACGGGAAGTGGTGCGGACGGCGGCCGTCGCCGGCGGCCCGGTCACCGTCGCGCTGCTCGCCGACCTGCTCGGCCGGTCCCCGGTCGCGCTCATCACGGCGGTGCAGGAATCCCTCGACGCCGATCTCCTCGCCGAGAGCGGCGATCGCCTCGCCTTCCGCCACGACCTGATCCGCGAGGCGGTGGACGCCGGCGTCCCCCCGCCCCTGCGCCAGGCACTCCGCCGTCGGGCCGGGCTGCCGCCGGACGGCGCGGCCTCCTCCGAAGGACCGCCCGGCCCGTCGGCGGCGACGGCGCACGCGGGAGACGCCGCGGAGACCGACCGGCTGCGCACCGAAGCGGCGGACCTCGCCGCCACCGCACCCGGACCCGCCGTGGAGCGCAGCCTCCGGGCCCTGGAACTCGCCGGCCCGGACGCCCCGGAGCGGCCGCGGATCATCGCCGAGACGATCCCGCTGCTCTGGCAGACGGGCCGGGCCGCCCAGGCGCGCGAGCTGGGCGTCTCCGCCCTGGCGGCCGGCGGCCTCGGACCCGGGGACGAGGCGCTCATCCGCCTCGCCCTGGCACGCCTCGCCGTACCGTTCGACTTCTCCGAGGCGGTCCGGCAGGCCCGCGCCGGGGCGGCCCTGCCCGGGATCCCCGAGGCCCTGCGGGGACGGCTGCTCGCCATGCTCGCCGTCGGCCTGTCGATGTCGGGCGAGCACGCGGCGGCCGAACAGGTCGCCGCGGAGGCGTGGGAGAGCGCGGCGGCCGCCGGGGACCGCACCGCCGAGGCCACCCTGACGACGGTCCGCTCGGCCGTGAGCTTCCACCGCATGGACCTGACCGAGGCGTTCCGGCAGGCCGAGCGGTCCGCGGCGCTCGCCGACGCCCTGGGCGTCAGCACCTCGCTCTGGGTCCCGGAGGCCCTGTGGCACGCGCTGCTGTCGAACACCACCGGACGCACCGCGGAAGCGCTCGCCGTCGCGGAGGAGGGCATCCGGATCACCCGCGAGCAGGGCCGCACGGCCGCCACCCGCATGTGGCTCATGACCCGCTCCCGCGTCCTGCTGGAGGCCGGACGGCTGGCGGACGCCCGGGCCGACTGCGAAGCCGCGTCCGCCGCCGACGACCCCGGCCCGGGCAACCTCGCCGACGTCACCCTCCGGTACGTGATGCTGCGCGTCGCCCTCCACACCGGCGACCGGCGGACCGCACAGGCGTACGCGGCGGAGGCGAGGCGCATGCGGAGCGACGGCGCACCCGTCGTCCGGCACTTCGGCTCCTGGATGCTGGCACTCGCGGCCGACGCCGAAGGCCGGCCCGCCGACGCCATGGCCGCACTCGACGCGGTGATGACGTCGCCCGCCGAGGACCGGCCCGCGTACGCCGGCCTGATCGACCCCGCCGACGCCCCCGTACTCGTCCGTCTCGCGCTGCGGGCGGGCGCGCTCGAACGGGCCGCGCAGACGGTCGCCCAGGCCGAGCGGCGCGCCGCGCTCAATCCCGACCTCCCGTTCCTCGCCGCCACCGCCGCGCACGCCCGGGGCCTCCTCGACAACGACCTCGCCCCGCTCGTCCGCGCCGTCCGGCTGTACGAGCACTGCCCCCGGGTGCTGGCCCGGGCGTCCGCGCTGGAGGACGCCGGACGCAAGCTGGCGGCCACCCGGCGGTCCGACGCGGTGCCGTCCTACGAGACGGCCCTCGCGCTCTACGCCCGCGCGGGCGCCGAACGGGACGTCGCACGGGTGCGCCGGCGGCTGCGGGCCGCCGGCGTCCGCAAGCGGCCCTCGCCGGCCGGACTCGACGGCGCCTGGCCCGAGTTGACGGCCGCGGAGGTGCGGGTGGTACGGCTCGTCGCCCGCGGCCTGACCAACCAGCAGGCGGCCGAGGAGCTCTCCCTCTCCCCGCACACGGTGGCCTCGCACCTGCGCCGGGCCTTCACCAAGCTGGACGTCACCTCGCGCACGGAGCTGACCCGGCTGGTCGAGCGCCGTGACGACGGAGCGTAGTCGCTTCGTATCCCCTGTGCGGGTCGGGGCAATGGACGATTCATGCGATGTGCCGTCGTCGTGACTTCCTCAGAATGATCAAGAGCCGCGGAACCGAGTGATCCGCGGCGAACCCCTGATCGAGAGAGGAACCCCGCATGACCGTCAGGCTCCAGCGAGCCCGCCCTGGCAGCCCCGAGCTCCAGGCGCTCGTCGACGAGCTCGCGGAGCGGCTCGGCCGGTCCGTCGCCGTCGACGACCCGCTGGTCCGCATGGTCTGCACGAGCCGGCACTTCGGCGACGAGGACCCGGTGCGCATCGGCACCCTGCTGCAGGGCCGCGCCGACAACGCGGCCATCCGCTACGTCCTCGACCAGGGCGTGACCCAGTGGCAGAGGCCCGGCTTCATCGAGGGCCGCGACGACCTCGGACTGCTGCCCCGGTACGTCGTGCCGCTGCGCGAGCGCGGGTACCTCCTCGGGCTGCTCGTGGTGGTCGTGCCCGAGAAGACGCTGGCGGACGAGGAGACCCGGGCCATCGCCGGGGCCGCGGCCGCCATGGCGGCCCAGATGTACGGGGAGCGGATCGCCGCCGACACCCGCAAGAGCGACGAGCGGGACCTGGCCCTCGCACTCGTCGGCGCGGACGTCGCCGCACGCACCACCGCGCGACGGCGCGGCGAGGAGACGGGGCTGCTCGGCGCGGCGGAGCACGTCCTGGTCACCGTCGTCCAGCTGAGCTGCGGGACGGAGTTCGTGCACCGGTCCGAGGCCGCCCTGTGGGCGGCACTGGAGGGGTACCGGCAGACCCGCTCCGCCCAGGGCCTCATCGCCATCGGCAAGGAGCGGGCGATCCTGCTGCAGCTCCGCGACCGGCCGCCGCACCCGGACGAGGTCGCCGCCCAGTCCGCCCGCATCCTCGACGAACTCCGCACCTTCCTCGACCCGTCGGCGGACCCCGTGATCGGCGTCGGCGGCCAGCACACCGCCCTGGACGACGCGTGGACCTCGTACGAGCAGGCGCTCGTGGCGGCCCGCGCGGCCCGCCGACTGCCCTCCCTGAAGGGAATCGGCGACTGGGAGCTCCTCGGGGAGCTCGCCGTGCTGCTCCAGCTTCCGGAGCACGCCCTGAACGCGTCGCTGGTCCCGAAGCCGCTCCGCACCCTGACCGAGAGCCACGGCGGCGACCGCCTGCGGGACACCCTGCGCTGCTTCCTCGACCACGCGGGGTCGATCCCCAGGACCGCGGAGGCACTGGGCATCCACCGCACCTCGCTGTACTACCGCCTGCGCCAGATCCAGGAGATCACCGGACTCGACCTCGACGACGGCGTCCACCGGCTCACCCTGCACCTCGGCCTCAGGGTCGGCGAACTCCTCGCCCCGAGCACCGCCGGGGCCGTCTGACCACGGACCCGCTTCGACAGAGCGAGGAGGATCCACGGCCCGATTCCTACAGCTCGCGGTCGTGCGGGCGGCGGGCCCCATTCGATGATGTCCGGGACGGGCGGTGCCTTCGCACCGCCTCTGACCAGGGGAGAGGTCATGAAGGAACTGATCACGACGGACGGCGTACGGCTCGCGTACCGGGACACCGGCGGTGAGGGCGTCGCGCTGGTGATGCTGCACGGCTGGGGGCAGACGCAGGCGATGTTCCGCCACCAGGTCGAGGGGCTGGCACCCGGTCGCCGCGTGGTCACCGTCGACCTCCGCGGCCACGGAGAGTCCGACACGCCGCGGTACGGCTCCCGCATCGCGCGGCTCTCCCGCGACGTGCTCGAACTGGTCGACCATCTCGGTCTCGACCGTTTCGACGCGCTGGGCTGGTCCATGGGCGTCTCGGTGTGGTGGAGCTTCGTCGACCAGTACGGGACCGGCCGGATCCGGCGCTTCGTCGCCGTCGACCAGCCGGCGGCGGTCGCCGCCGTGCCCTGGATGACCGAGCGGGAACAGCGGGAGTCCGGCGCCATCTTCGACGTGTCGGGGTTGCTGTACCTGGGCGCGGCCCTCGCGGGTCCGGAGGGCGAGGCGGTCCGCGCCGACTTCGTGCGCGGCATGTTCTCCGGCGACACCGACCCCGAGGTGCTGGCCTTCGTCGACCGGGAGATCGCGTCGACACCCGCCCACGCGGGCGTGCCGCTGCTGTTCGACCACTGCGCGCAGGACTGGCGGGACGTGCTCCCCCGGATCGACGTGCCGACCCTCGTGATCGGCTGCGAGGGAAGCCATGTGCACCCCGATGCGCAGCGCTTCGTCGCCGAACGGATTCCCGGCGCACGCCTCCACGTCTTCGCCTCCGACGTGGCCGGCTCGCACTTCCCCTTCCTGGAGAACCCGACGGCCTTCAACGCCGTGGTGGAGGAGTTCCTGGCCGAGGAGCCGGCGAGAGGGGCGTGAACCCCCTCCGCCCCCCCACGCACCCACGGCAAGGAACTCCCATGCCCCTGACACTGATGTCCCGTGCGCCCGAACGGACGCCCCGGCAGGCGCAGGCTCCGGCCGCGCCCCCCTCCCGCTCGGAGTGGCTGGTCCAGCTGCTCTCCGAGATGCCGGATACGAACGACCGCAACCACGTCTACCTCGCCGTCCACGTCCGCGGGGCCGTCACCGTCGTCCACGACCGCGCCGAGCTGCCGCTGGACCCGGGCGACCTGGTCTTCTGCGACCCCGCCCGACGGCGCCCGCTGCGGTTCGGCGAGGACTCCCGGATGATCTTCTTCCGGGTGCCCCGCTGCTACCTGGGCGTCCCGGAGCCGGACCTGGACCGCGTGCTCGGCGTGCCGGTGCGGGGCGGGGAGGGCATCGGGGCGCTGGCCTCCGACTTCCTGACCGCGCTCGCCGCCGGGGCGGAGTCCCGCCGGTCCACCATCGGCGACCGGCGTGCCCGCACCGCCGTACACCTCCTCTCCGTGCTGGTCATGGAACTCCTCGAAGCGGACACGACGGACGCGGCCGACACCCCGTCCGGAGCCGGCGGCGAGCTGCTGTCCCGCATCCACGCCCACATCGAGGAACACCTGATGGACCCGGACCTGTCGCCGGAGTCGATCGCGCGCGCCCACCACATCTCCGTCCGGTACCTGCAGAAGCTGTTCCAGAACGACGGCAGCACGGTGAGCCAGTGGATACGGCGCCGCCGGCTCGAGTTCTGCCGGTTCGAACTGGGCCGCTCCACCCGGCGGACCACGATGGCCGCGATGGCACACCGCTGGGGCTTCAGCAGCCCCTCGCACTTCAGCCGCACGTTCCGCGGCGCCTACGGCATGAGCCCCAGCCAATGGCAGGCCCTGGCGACCTCGGCGTTCGCGCCGACGACCGCCGACGCCGCCCAGGACGGGCGACGGCCCTGAGCCGCCCGCGCCCCGTCCCGCCCGACACCGAGAAGAGAACCGGCATGCCCCACCCCACCGTCGTCCTCGTGCACGGCGCCTTCGCCGACGCGACCGGCTGGATCGGCGTCATCGCGGAACTGCGGAGCAGCGGCATCCCCGTGATCGCCCCGCCGACCCCGCTCCGGGGCCTGGCGTCGGACGCCGCCCACCTCGCCTCCGTCCTGACGCAGGTCGAGGGTCCGGCCGTCCTCGTCGGCCACGCCTACGGCGGTGCGCTGATCACCGTGGCCGGCGCCGCGGAGAACGTCGTGGGGCTCGTCTACGTGGCCGCCTACGTGCCCCAGGAGGGCGAGAGCCTCGGCCGGCTCCAGGGGAGCTTCCCCGCTCCTCCGCTGACGGACCACCTCAAGGAGTGGACCTACCCGCTCCACGACGGCGCCCACGCGGTCGAGGTGACCATCGAGGAGACGGCCTTTCCCGCCGTCTTCGCGGCGGACGTGCCCGAGGACGTCGCCGGCGCCCTGGCGGCGGCCCAACGCCCGCTCGCCGCCGCCGCGTTCACCGAGCCCGCGGCCGCGGCGGCATGGCGGACGAAACCGTCCTGGGCCCTGGTCGCCGGGGCCGACCGCACGATCGGCCCCGAGGTGCAGCGCTTCGGCGCCGCACGGGCCGGCGCCGTCGTCGTCGAACTGCCGGACGCCTCCCACGCCGTCGCCCTCTCCGAGCCCACGAAGGTCGCCGACCTGATCAGGGCCGCGGTGCGGGCCACGAGCTGACCGGAAGGGGAAGTCGAGTCGTGTACGGGAAGCAGTCCTTCGGCGCCGTGCTGCGCGGCCTGCGGCAGCGAGGCCGCCTGACGATGGAGGAGCTGGCCGAGGCGTCCGGGGTGAGCGTCCGGGCCATCGGCGACATGGAGCGGGGGCGCAGCCTCGTTCCGCAGCGGCGCACGGTGGTGGCGCTGGCGGAGGGGCTCGGACTCGCGGAGGACGAGCGGGAGGCGCTGCTCACCACGGCGCGGGCGGCGCGCCCGACGCGCGCGGTCGCGGCGGCGGGCACCGTCGTGCCGCCGCGGTCGGTGGGGGACTTCACGGGGCGCGCACCGGAGCTGGCCCTCCTGCGGGCGGCGGCCGAACGCGCCCCGGCCGGTGGAGGCGCGTCGGTGTGGGTCCTCTCGGGTCCTCCGGGGTGCGGGAAGACGACGTTGGCGCTGAAGGCGGCGGCGGAACTGGCGGAGAGGTTCCCCGACGGCTGCTTCGTGGTGGACCTGCACGGCGTGTCCGGCCCCGTGGACACGGACGAGGCGCTGCTGAAGCTGCTGAAGGCCCTCGGCGTGTCGGACCGCCGCCTGGCGCAGGAGGACCAGCAGGGACGCGCGGGGCTGCTGCGGGCGCTGCTGGGCGACCGCCGGTGCCTGGTGGTGCTGGACAACGCCCGCGACGAGGGGCAGGTACGCGCGCTGCTGCCGGCCGGCGGGCGGAGCCTGGTGCTGGTCACCAGCCGACGGCCCCTGACCGGCCTGGAGGACGTCGACCGCCTCCCGCTGTCGGAGATGACGCAGGAGGAGGCGGTCGGCCTGCTGCGCCGGATCCTGGGAGAGGAGCGGGCGGACGCGGAGGCCGCGGCCGTGGAGCGGGTGGCGGAGCTGTGCGGACGACTGCCGCTGGCCCTGCGGGTGGCGGCGAACTGGCTGACGGTCCGCTCCGGATGGACCGTCGACCACCTGGTCCGGCGCCTCGCCGACGAGGAACGCCGGCTCGCCGCGCTCGCCGCCGGCGACGTGCGCGTCGAGGCGGCGTTCGAACTGTCCTATCGTCAGCTGACCGGCCAGGCGGCACGCATGCTGCGGCTGCTCAGTCTGGTCCCGGGACCGGACATGACCGCCGCCTACGGCGCCGCGCTGACCGCCACCGACGTCTTCGCGGCCGAGGACGTGATGGAGGAGCTGGTCGAGGCCGGTCTGCTGCAGGCCACCTTCACCGGCCGCTACCAGGTGCACGACCTGCTGCGGCTGTTCGCCCGCACCCGGCTGTCCCGCGAGGAGGAACCCGACGAGCGGGCGGCGGCCGAGGACCGGCTGAGCACCTGGCTCCTCGGCACGGCGGTCGTCGCCGGCCGCTGGTACAAGCCCGAGCAGGGGGCGCCGCCACCCACCTGGCGGGGGCTCGTGCCGCTGGAGAGCGCCGAGGAGGCCCGTGCCTGGCTGCAGGACGAAGCCCCGTCCTGGCTGGCCGCGTTGCGCGGCGCCGCTCGCCGGGGCGAGCACGCCCGGGTCGTGGAGACCGCCCACGCCATGGAATGGTTCGTCAACCTGTGGGTCCACTGGGGACGTTGGCCGGAGGTGTTCCGCCTGGCCGTCGCGTCCGCCACCGCGCTCGACGACCCCGGCATGCGGGCCTTTCACCACAACATGCTCTCCTGGTCCCTCTCCTGCGAAGCCCGGTACAGGGAAGCCGTCGAACAGGCCACCGAGGGGCTGCACTTCGCCCGTCGCGCCGGGAACGTTCCCCAACAGGCCTCGGCACTGACACTGGCGGCATGGGCGCGATCGGCGCTCGGCGAGGTCCAGGAGGCGGCCGACACGTCGCTCGCCGCGATCGGACTCTACGAGGAGACCGACGACCGTGAGGGCTGGCTCGGTGCCATGTTCACCCACGGCACCTCGCTGCGCCTGCTGGGCCGTGCCGAGGAGGCCCTGATCCAGCATCAGCGGGTCATCGCCTTCCTGGACCAGCCCGACTGTCCGGTGAGCGGGCACATCGCCGACATGAACCGTGCCAACACGACCCGTGCACTCGGTCGCGGCTACGCCGAGGCACGGCGGTGGCGCGAGGCGGCCGACCACTATCGCGAGGCTCTGGTCCTGTCCACCCGCATCGGCATTCCCCACATCGAGGGCAGCACGTTCGTCAACCTGGGAGAGGCCCTGATCGAACTGGGAGAGACCGAGGAAGCCCGCTCCTGTCTCCGTCGGGCCGTCGCCCTCGGCGACGCGGTCGACAGCAAGGACCTGAAGACCGCGCGGACGCTCCTGGACACGCTCCCCGCGGAATGAGAGCACGGCGGGCTCAGCCCCGGTGCCGGTGCAGGGCGACGTGCACGGTGTCGAGCGCCTGGACGAGGGCGGCCCGGGCGGCGTCCGTGTCGCGGAGCGGATCCAGCACCATGAAGTCGTGGATCGTCCCGTGATAGCGCACCGACACCACCGGTACGCCGGCCTCCCGGAGCTTCGTCGCGTACGCCTCGCCCTCGTCGCGCACCACGTCGGCCTCGCCGGTGACCACCAGCGCCGGCGGAAGCCCGGCGAGCTGATCCAGGGAGGCCCGCAGCGGTGACGCCGTGACCTCGCTCCGCTGCCGCACGTCGGGCAGGTACTGGTCCCAGAACCAGCGCATGGTCGCACCGCCGAGGAAGTAACCGCTGGCGAACTCCCGGTACGAGGGGGTGTCGAAGCCGGCGTCGGTGACCGGGCAGATCAGCACCTGCTGCCGCAGCCGCACCCCGCCGCGCTCCTTGGCGAGCAGGGTCAGCGCCGCCACCAGGTTGCCGCCCGTCGAATCGCCCACGGCGGCCATCCGGCTGCCGTCCAGGCCGATCTCGCCGCCGCGCTCGCAGACCCACCGCGCGACGGCGTAGCACTGCTCCACGGCGACCGGATACCGCGCCTCGGGGGCGCGCGCGTACTCGACGAAGACCACGGCAGCGTCCGCGCCGAGGGCGAACGCGCGCACCAGACGCTCATGGGTGCCGGCGTCGCCCAGCACCCAGCCGAGACCGTGCAGGAACAGCACGACGGGGATCGCGCCGGTGCTCCCGGCCGGCCTGGCCACCAGCACCCGTACCTGACCGGTCGGCCCCACCGGCAGGGCGAACCACTCCGTGGAGACGGCCTCCTCGTCGCGGGGGTCGGGGTCGTCCGCGCCCTGGAGCCGCGCGAGGTCCAGACGGGCCTGTTCCGGGTCCTGGTCCGGCGCCGACGGCGGGCAGACGTGCCGGGACACGAAGGCCCGGGTGGAGCGGTCCAGGACTGGTCGAGGGGACGAGGGGACGAAGCCGGTCACGCACGGTCTCCTGCCGAGAGGGCTGAAGCGAAGGGATGGTTCGGGCGCACCGGCCCCGCGGGGCCGGGCACCGGCGCGCCACGGGCGCGGGCGGCAGGAGCGGGCGCTCACCCGCCGGACGCCGGGGCGACCTCCGGGGCTCCCCGGAGGTCGCCCGGGGCGGTGCGCAGGCTGCGCCATTCACGGGGGGAGACGCCGTAGGCGGCGCGGAAGGACCGGCTGAAGTGGGCCGGGCTGACGAAGCCCCACCTCTGCGCCACGGCGGACACGGTGGGTGCGGTCCTGCCGCGGCGGGCCAGTTCGCGGCCGCACTCCTCCAGGCGCCGCTGCCGGATGAGCTGGCCGACCGTGGTCCCCTCGCCCTCGAACAGCCGGTGCAGGTAGCGGACGGAGATCCGTTGCGCCTTGGCGATGCGCTCCGGCGACAGCTCCGGGTCGCCCAGGTTCCGGTTGATGTGGTCACGGACGCGCCGCACCAGATGGCTCGGCGCGTCCCCGTCCGCGCCGTCCGGGTGGGCCCGTTCGGTGATCAGGGTGGCGAACAGCTCGACGACGTTGCCGGCCAGCCGGTCCGCGACCGGCGGCGGGTAGCCGTCGGCGGGGGAGGAGGCCAGGGTGGCCAGGAACGGGAGCAGCATCGCGCCGAGGCCGTCCTCGGTGCCGATGGCGCTGCCCGTGACCTGCCGGATGTCGCCGTCCGGCACGCCCAGTGCGCGGCGCGGAAGCTGGAACACGTGCGTGGCGAACCGCTGCGGGTAGTCGAAGGAGTACGGCCGGGTCGTGTCGTACACCACCAGGTCCCCCTCCCGCACCTCGGCCCGCCTGCCGTCCTGGACGAAGGTGGCCGTCCCGGAGACCTGCACACCGACCGCCACCAGCGCGTCGGACGACCTGGCGATGAGCGCCGGCGTGCGGCTGACCCGCTCCGCGTCGGCCTCCACGGTGGAGACCTGGAGGTACCCGAGACGGCCGGCGGCGATCCGGCCGTCGAACGGCCCGTCACCCCGGGGGGCGACCTCCATCGGCACCAGCGTCCTGCTCACCGCGTCGTTCCAGAACGCGACCTTGTCCTGGTCCGGCACGGAGGCGGTCGTCAACACCACGCTCAATTTCTCTCCGCTCAGGGAAGTGCTCCGGGGCTGCCGCGAGCGGGAACGGCGCGCCGCGGCCGCCCGGCGGACCGCCGCCGGGTTCCCACCCGGTGGGAACAGCCAAGCAGCGGGCCGTCGCCGTCTCCAGGCAGAACCACAGGCAGGAATCGGTACGACGAACCGCCGACGGGAGCGCCGCGGTCCGGCGGAGGAGGCGGACCGCGGCGGAGTCGTGGCGTCCCGGTCAGGAGGCGGCCGGGGTCCTCGGCGCGGTGGGCGGCGGGTCCTGGCGGTAGAAGATGTCGATGTCGACCTCCTCGCCCCCGACGATCAGGGTGTCCCAGGCACCGCTCTCCCAGAGCGTGCGCAGCGTCGAGGAGTCCAGCGACTGCAGGTGGGTGCGGAGGGTCGCGTCGTCGGGCATGCCGGGGAGGCGGGAGGACAGGCGGTCGCGGATCGAGCGCAGCCGTTCCATGAGGGCGTCGATGTCCGCGCTGCGGTCGAGGTCCTTCCCCTCCGACTCCTCGATGCTCTGGGCGATCTTCTCCTTGATCGGGCGGCTGACGCCGTTCTCGTCCGTGGTGATCATCGTGTTCCAGGCGCGGCTCTTGTGCCGGTACTGGAGCATCGACATCGCCGCCTCGTGGCGCGCGAAGTCGGCGTCGCGGAACGGCCGTCCCGTCCAGGCCCCGTTGAGGGACCGGGCCAGCGAGATCGCCGAGCCCAGACCGCTGTTGAGCCCGCGGCCGGGCCAGAAGTGGATGGCGTTGGCGGCGTCGCCGAGGAGGAAGCCGTACGTCCCCGGGGAGGTCGAGGTGGCCGAGTGCAGCCGGGTGGTGAACCGGGGCCGCTGGACCATGTCGAGCCGGAAGGCGGTGACGGCGCTCAGGTCCCGCTCGGCGACGCCGAACAGCGCGAGTCCCTCCAGCACCCGCCGCCACAGGGCCGAGCCGCGGACCATGGCGGGCAGGAAGAGGGTGCTGTGCGTCGAGCACTGGAAATCGCCGTGGCCGTCGCGCCCCATCACGCACGGGCGGGAGGCGATGCACTCCTCGAAGACGTGCCGCACCGGATCGATGCCGACGACTTCGGCGGCCTCGGCGTCGGTGAGCCGCATGTTCAGGAATCCCTCGCCGCGCAGGGCGTTGAGGAGAAAGCGGTTCTGGGCGACGGTCAGCAGGACCGTCATGGGGTCCGTGAGATTCGACTTCACGCGCAGGCCGAGGACGACGTCCTGAATGTGTTCGCCGTGCAGCGAGTAGATCGACTTGTCGGCGCTGCCGAACTTGTCGGCGAAATACTCTCGGGTGCGGGACCGGCCGCCCTCGCAGATGGCGAGCACATGCGTCCTCGTCCCGGAATTCCGGTGCTCCGCCGGGTCGAATGCGGCGGGGACCAGCCGGATGCGGTCCGGCTTCTCGTTCGCGAGGTCGAGGAGCGTGTCCTCGATGTAGGCGATCCGGAGGTTCCTCGGGCTGTGGCCCCGGATCGAGTCGGGGCCGACCGGCCACATCTCGGTGAACGCGTCGCCGCGGAAGAGTCGTTGCTGCACGACCTCGGGGAGGTTCAGGTACTGGCGGCTCTGCACCGTGACGACCTGCTGCCGGCGGACGTTGCCCTGGCTCTCGTCCTTCCACACCACCTTCGGCCCGTCCTGGGTCCAGCGGCCGTCGTAGACGGTGATGGCGACGCGGTGCCCCATGAGGTGTTCCAGGAGGAGGGCGAAGCTCAGGCCGACGGGGCCGCCGCCCGAGACCGTGACCTCCAGCACCGGCCCCGCCGCCAGGGTCGCCTGGGAGGAGGGGCCGAGCGGGCGCAGGACGGAGAGGTCGAGGATGGTCTCCATCGCGTCGGCCGCCTCGAACCGGAACGTCTCGGTGCCGATCTCGATGAGGTCGCCGGGCTGCAGTTCGTGCGAGGTCACGCGCGTCCCGTTGATGCGCGTCCCATTGCTGCTGCCGCTGTCGTACAGCACGAATCCATGGCCTTCGCGGCGCACTTCGGCGTGAAAGCGTGAAACGTTCTCGCCGTTTATCACTATGCTGTTGTCGCCGTTGCGACCCAGAGTTACCGGTGTGGTGCCGATCGGGAACTGCTGTCCAGCCAGGGAGCCTTGATGGCCGACAAGCCGAGGAGGCATGGGTCACCCAATTCCATCACAGTCACGGATCCGATGACGAAACACGAAGCCGGCAACGGGAGCAGCACCCTTCCTCACACACCGCGAGTCCCCCGGCACGCAGGGCAATGCTAATGCGGTCGCGAGGTCGCTGAGAAGGAGTGCGGACCGACTGATCATCACACCGTGGCCGTTCCGTGAAGACGTCACGGGAAGGGGTCGAAAGGGGCTGTCGATTCCCCTGTGAAAGGTGTGACGGGACGGGCGTGAGCGCACGGCCGGGGCGGTGGTTCCGGCCGGGTCCGGCACTCCGGCCGGGTCCGGTGTCGCCTCCGCGGAATGATGGCGGGATGGATTCGATCGTCTCCCGCCTTCCCGCGGGGTTCTGGACCGTCCGCTATGACGGCTCGCGTTTCCCGGGCGCCGCCGCCGTGGCCGCCCGGCCGGGGCTCGCGGCGGGCGCCAACTGCCAGTTGTTCGCCTACGAGGTGCTCCGGCACTTCGGACTGACCCCTCCGGAGCTGCGCTCGTCGGACCTGTGGGAGGACACGGAGTCCACCGTCCGCGTGCCGGCCGCCCGCCCCCTCGACCTGCTCCTGTACAACGCCACCGACGACGCCTACGGCGCCCACGTCGGCGTGAGCGCGGGCGACGAGGGGATCCTCCACCTCTGCGCGGAGGTGGGGCGGCCGGTGGTCTGGCGGCCGGAGGAGTTCGCGGCGCGCGAGCGGTACCGCGTGCTGCTGGGCGTCAAGCGGGTCCTCCCGCCCCGGACGGCCTGACGCCCCGGGGGCCCGGCCCGCGTTCCTCCCGGCTCAGCCGACGGGGGTGGCGGTGACCCGGATGAAGCCCTCGGGGTGGGTGAGCGGGCTGAGGCCGGCGGCCAGGAAGACGCTGGTCAGTGCCTGCTCCAGGGCGATGCGGATGCCGGTGATCTCGGCGGCGGCATGGACGTCGGGGTCGGCCGCGTGCGCAGCGATCGTGGGGCGGATGAGCCGGTCCGGATGCCAGGCGACGATCACCGAGGCGCCGTCGCTCTGCGTGGTGATGCCGCTGTCCGGGCCGAAACCGGCATCGGCGAGCACGATCTGGACCTGGTGGACGAGTTCGCGGCTCATGGCATGCTCCGGTGGGCTCCGGTCGTCGCAAGGACGCCTCACCCCGAGTGTCTGCTTTCTGGGGAAATGCGTCAACGTTTACACGAAATGCATTGCGCATGATCCGGGGCCATCCGGGGGAAGGGACCCGTATGGGTGCGAACGGAAACGGTCAGGCGGGATGGACCTTCCTCACCAACCACGCGCGCGTACTGCTCGCCGTCGCCGGTGATCCCGAGGTACGGCTCCGGGACGTGGCCGCCCGCTGCGGAGTGACCGAGCGGACCGTCCAGGCGATCGTCGCCGACCTGGAGGAGGGGGGATACCTGGTCAGGGGCCGGGCGGCCGACGGCCGCCGCAACCGCTACCGCGTCAACCCGGAGGCCCCCTTCCGGCACCCCGCCGAGTCCGGCCACGAGATCGCCGGACTGCTGGAACTCTTCACCCGCGAGTCCGCCGCCTCCTAGGAGCCGCCCGGAGCCCCGGCCCCGGGCGTCGTCAGCGTTGGGCGCGGCGGCGGGCGACGAAGAGGCCGAGGACGATGCCGACGAGCAGCGTGACCGTGAGGACGATCCAGAGCGGGAGGGTGACCGTCGGGATCCAGAGCCGGATGGTGACCGAGCCGGTGTTGACGGCGATGAACCAGATGGCGAGCGCGGCGACCACCAGGAATCCGATGGTCCGCAGCCGCATGTCCCGCCCCTTGACCGTCACCGTCGCCGGATCGTGCGGCTTCTTCGCGGTGTTCCGGGCCATGAGCCGGTTCCTCTCTCGGGGAGGAGGGATTCCTCCCCAGTATCGAGGCCGGGGGCGCCGCTGTCCCGCCGGGGCGGGGCCCGCCGCACCCCGCCGCTGACGCGACGGAGCGCGTTGTCCACAGGCCGCGGCGGGCGGCCCGGCGGGGGCGTCCGGGCGGCTAGGCTTTTCGGGTGGCCCTCATCGACGCTTCTTCCGACGCCTCCTCCGCCCCGAGCCCCGACGGATCCTCCGACGCCCTGGAGGTGCTCCACCGGGTCTTCGGCTACAGCTCCTTCCGGGGCGAGCAGCAGGAGATCATCGAGCACGTCGTGGCCGGCGGTGACGCCCTCGTGCTCATGCCGACCGGCGGCGGCAAGTCGCTGTGCTACCAGATCCCGGCACTGGTGCGGCCCGGCACGGGCGTGGTGATCTCGCCGCTGATCGCACTCATGCAGGACCAGGTGGACGCGCTGAACGCGCTCGGAGTCCGGGCCGGCTTCCTGAACTCGACCCAGGACCCGTACGAGCGGCAGACCGTCGAGCAGGCCTTCCTCGCCGGAGAGCTCGACCTGCTCTACCTGGCCCCCGAGCGGCTGCGCACCGAGGGCGCCCAGCGGCTGCTCGACCGGGGCACGGTCTCCGTCTTCGCGATCGACGAGGCGCACTGCGTCTCCCAGTGGGGCCACGACTTCCGGCCCGACTACCTCGCCCTCTCCATGCTCCACGAGCGCTGGCCCAAGGTGCCGCGGATCGCGCTGACCGCGACGGCCACCGAGGCCACCCACGGCGAGATCGCCACCCGCCTCGGCCTGGACGAGGCCCGCCACTTCGTCGCCAGCTTCGACCGGCCCAACATCCAGTACCGGATCGTCGCCAAGAACAGCCCCACCCGGCAGCTCCTCGACCTCATCCGCACCGAGCACGCCGGGGACGCCGGAGTCGTCTACTGCCTGTCGCGCGCCTCCGTGGAGAAGACCGCCGCCTTCCTCGCCGAGCACGGCATCGACGCTATCCCGTACCACGCGGGCATGGACGCCGCCGCGCGCGCCGCCAACCAGGCGCGGTTCCTGCGCGAGGACGGCGTCGTGGTCGTCGCGACCATCGCCTTCGGCATGGGCATCGACAAGCCCGACGTCCGCTTCGTCGCCCACCTCGACCTGCCCAAGTCCGTCGAGGGCTACTACCAGGAGACCGGCCGCGCCGGCCGTGACGGCGAGCCCGCCACCGCCTGGCTCGCGTACGGCCTCCAGGACGTCGTCCAGCAGCGCAAGATGATCGACGGCTCCGAGGGCGACGAGCAGCACCGGCGCGCCCTCGCCGCCCACCTGGAGGCGATGCTCGCCCTCTGCGAGACCGTCGAGTGCCGGCGCGTCCGCCTCCTCGCCTACTTCGGCCAGCAGTCCGGCCCCTGCGGGAACTGCGACACCTGTCTGACCCCCGCCGAGTCGTGGGACGGCACGGTCCCCGCGCAGAAGCTGCTCTCCACCGTCTGGCGGCTGGCCCGCGAGCGGCGCCAGAAGTTCGGCGCCGGCCAGATCATCGACATCCTCCAGGGCAAGAAGACCGCCAAGGTCATCCAGTTCGACCACGACAGCCTCTCCGTCTTCGGCATCGGCGCCGACCTCGGCACGGCCGAGTGGCGGGGCGTCGTCCGCCAGCTCCTCGCCCTGGGGCTGCTCGCCGTCGAGGGCGACTACGGCACCCTCGTCCTCACCGACGCCAGCGGCGAGGTCCTCGGCGGCCGGCGCCAGGTCCCCCTGCGCAAGGAGGCCGCCAAGGCCGCGGCGCCCCGCAAGGAGAGCGGCGGCCGTTCCGGCAAGGCCCGCGTCCCGGTCGACCTGCCCGCCGCCGCCGTGCCCGTCTTCGAGGCCCTGCGCGCCTGGCGCGCGGCGACCGCCCGCGAGCAGGGCGTCCCCGCGTACGTCGTCTTCCACGACGCGACGCTCCGGGAGATCGCGACGACCCTCCCCACCACCGTCGCCGAGCTCGGCACGGTCGGCGGCGTCGGCGAGGCCAAGCTCGCCAAGTACGGCGAGGGCGTCCTGGAGGCCCTGGCCGAGTTCGCGGGCGCGGAGGTCGCACCCCCGGCCCGCCCGGCCGCGGAAGCGGCGGACCAGCGAGCCGCCCGCGCGGTCGGCACCCCGTCGGCGGCCCCCGCCGCCCCTCCGGCCCCTGAGATCCGGAAGCCGGCGCCCCGCCCCGCCGCGGCGACGGCCCCCGAGGACGAGCCGCTCTTCTTCGGCGAGGACGAGTCGGAACCCTCCTGGGACGACTGGGAGTGACGGCGGCGGGCCCCGGCGGTCAGCCCGGCGGCCCGGGCCCCCCCCCACGCGCGCACCCTGGCCGCGTCAACCCCC
>NZ_JBHYKM010000007.1:0-51386 GCF_042741435.1 Streptomyces sp. NPDC058955
CCCCCCCCCGCCCCGCCCCCGCCCCGCGGCGCGCGCGCGCCCGCGCGCCCCCGCCCGTCGGGAGGCGCCCTCCACTCCCGCACCCGCGCCGCGTCCCCGCCCGGGCTGCCTCACCCGCCGCGCCCCCGCGGCGCCCGCCCGCGCCCCTCTTCTCTCACACGGTCACCGCTCAGACGTTGAAGCCGAGCGCGCGGAGCTGCTCGCGGCCGTCGTCGGTGATCTTGTCCGGGCCCCACGGGGGCATCCAGACCCAGTTGATGCGCAGCTCGTTGACGATGCCGTCGGTGGCCGAGCGGGCCTGGTCCTCGATGACGTCGGTCAGCGGACAGGCCGCCGAGGTCAGCGTCATGTCCAGCGTCGCGACGTTGGAGTCGTCGATGTGGATCCCGTAGATCAGGCCGAGGTTGACGACGTCGATGCCCAGCTCGGGGTCGACGACGTCGTACAGCGCCTCGCGGATCTCCTCTTCGGAGGCCGGCTTCATCGTGGCCGCCTCGGCGTTCTCGGTCGCGTTCTCGGTCATGCCGACTTCCTCACAGACTTCTGGTCGTCTCCGCCCAGTGCCTGGGCGGTCGCGTCCTTCCACGCCATCCAGCTGAGCAGCGCGCACTTCACCCGGGCCGGGTACTTGGAGACGCCGGCGAACGCGACCGCGTCCTCCAGCACCTCCTCCATGGCGTCGTCCGGCTCGACCTGGCCCTTGGACTGCATCAGCTCCAGGAAGGTCTCCTGGATCCGCTGCGCCTCGGCCAGCTCCTTGCCGACGAGGAGCTCGTTGAGGACGGAGGCCGACGCCTGGCTGATGGAGCAGCCCTGGCCCTCGTACGAGACGTCCTCGATGCGGTCGCCGTCGTACTTCACGCGGAGCGTGATCTCGTCACCACAGGTCGGGTTGACGTGGTGCACCTCGGCGTCGCCGTCCCGCAAGCCCCGCCCGTGCGGGTGCTTGTAGTGGTCCAGGATGACGTCCTGGTACATCGAATCCAGCTTCACAGCGCTCAGCCGCCCTATCCGAAGAAGTTACGGACGTGCTCCAGCCCCTCGACGAGGGCGTCGACCTCGGCCGGAGTGGAGTACAGGTAGAACGACGCCCGCGTGGTCGCAGGAATTCCGTACCGCAGGCAGACCGGCCGCGCGCAGTGGTGGCCGACCCGGACCGCGATGCCCTGCTCGTCGAGGACCTGGCCCACGTCGTGCGGGTGGATGTCGCCGAGGGTGAAGGAGATCGCCGCGCCGCGGTCCTCGGCCGTGGTGGGGCCGATGATCCGCAGGTCCGGCACCTCCTGGAGGCGGCGGACGGCGTACTCGGTGATCGCGTGCTCATGGCGCGCGATGTTCTCCATGCCGATCGCCGACAGGTAGTCCACGGCCGCGCCGAGGCCGACGGCCTGGGCGATCGGGGGCGTACCCGCCTCGAACTTGTGCGGGGCCGGCGCGTAGGTGGAGGAGTGCATCGAGACGGTCTCGATCATCTCGCCGCCGCCGAGGAAGGGCGGCAGGTCCTCCAGGAGCTCCTGCCGTCCCCACAGCACGCCGATGCCGGTCGGGCCGCACATCTTGTGGCCGGTGAAGGCCACGAAGTCGGCCTGGAGCGCCTGCACGTCGAGGACCTGGTGCGGGGCGGCCTGCGAGGCGTCGATGCAGACGAGCGCACCGACCTCCTGGGCGCGCCGGACGATGGTCTCGACCGGGTTCTGGGTGCCGAGCAGGTTGGAGACCAGCGTGAAGGAGACGATCTTCGTCTTCTCCGTGATGACCTCTTCGATGTTCGACAGGTCGAGGCGGCCGTCGTCGGTGAGGCCGAACCACTTCAGCTTCGCGCCGGTGCGCTGCGAGAGCAGCTGCCACGGGACGATGTTGGAGTGGTGCTCCATCTCCGTGATGGCGATCTCGGTCTCGTGGTCGACCCGGTAGGGGTCCTCGGCCCAGCCGAGCATGTTGGCCACGAGGTTGAGCGACTCGGAGGCGTTCTTGGTGAAGATCACCTCGTTGCGGCTCGGCGCGTTGATGAAGGCGGCGACCTTGTCGCGGGCGCCCTCGTACAGCGCGGTGGCCTCCTCGGCGACCGTGTAGACGCCACGGTGCACGTTGGCGTTGTGCCGCTCGTAGTAGGCGTTGAGCGCGTCGAGGACCTGGCGCGGCTTCTGCGAGGTCGCCGCGGAGTCCAGGTACACGATCTTCTTGCCGTCGTGGACCGTGCGATCCAGGAGCGGGAAGTCCTTGCGGATCGCCTCGGTGTCGAGGAGGCCGGTCAGCCCCTGATGGGCGGAAGTCACGCGGATGCGCCACCCTTCACGTACTTGTCGTAGCCCTCGTTCTCCAGCTGGTCGGCGAGCTCGGCGCCGCCGGACTCGACGATGCGGCCGTTCGCGAACACGTGCACGAAGTCGGGCTTGATGTAGCGCAGGATGCGCGTGTAGTGGGTGATGAGGAGGGTGCCGACCTCGCCGGTCTCGCGGACGCGGTTGACGCCCTCGGAGACGATGCGCAGGGCGTCGACGTCCAGGCCGGAGTCGGTCTCGTCGAGGATCGCGATCTTCGGCTTGAGGAGCTCCAGCTGGAGGATCTCGTGGCGCTTCTTCTCACCGCCGGAGAAGCCCTCGTTCACGTTGCGCTCGGCGAAGGCCGGGTCCATGGACAGCTTGTCCATGGCCTCGCGGACCTCCTTCACCCAGGTGCGCAGCTTGGGGGCCTCGCCGCGGATGGCGGTGGCGGAGGTGCGCAGGAAGTTGGAGACCGAGACGCCGGGGACCTCGACCGGGTACTGCATGGCGAGGAAGACGCCGGCGCGGGCGCGCTCGTCGACGGACATCTCCAGGACGTCCTCGCCGTCGAGGGTGACGGTGCCGCCGGTGACCGTGTACTTGGGGTGACCCGCCAGGGAGTACGCCAGGGTCGACTTGCCGGAGCCGTTGGGGCCCATGACCGCGTGGGTCTCACCCTGCTTGATGGTCAGGTCGACGCCCTTGAGGATCTCGCGGGGGCCGTTCTCCGCCTCGACGGAGACGTGCAGGTCGTGGATTTCGAGCGTTGCCATGGGTGACTCAGGACTCCTGGGTGACGGAGACGAGCACATCGTCCCCTTCGATCTTTACGGGGTACACGGGGACGGGGCGCGTCGCGGGAAGGCCCGACGGCTTGCCGGTACGGAGGTCGAAGCTGGAACCGTGCAGCCAGCACTCGATGGCGCAGTCCTCGACCTCGCCCTCCGAGAGGGAGACGTTGGCGTGCGAGCAGATGTCGTTGATCGCGTACACCTCGCCCTCGGTGTGGACGACCGACACCGGCGTGCCGTCGACCTCGACCCGCTTCGGGGTGTCGGCCTCCAGCTCGCTCAGCGCGCAGACTCGGACGAAGGCCATCAGACGGAAGCCTCCAGCTCGGCCTCGACCTTGGCGATCAGCCGCTCCTCGACGTCCGGCAGACCGATCTGCTGGACCAGCTCGGCGAAGAAGCCGCGGACGACGAGGCGGCGGGCCTCGGTCTCCGGGATGCCGCGGGACATCAGGTAGAAGAGCTGCTCGTCGTCGAAGCGGCCGGTGGCGGAGGCGTGGCCGGCGCCGGCGATCTCGCCGGTCTCGATCTCCAGGTTCGGCACCGAGTCGACCCGGGCGCCGTCGGTGAGGACGAGGTTCCGGTTGAGCTCGTAGGTGTCGGTGCCCTCGGCGGCGGCCTGGATGAGGACGTCGCCGATCCACACCGCGTGCGCGTCCTGGCCCTGGAGCGCGCCCTTGTAGGCGACGTTCGAGGTGCAGTGCGGGGTGTTGTGGTCGACGAGGAGGCGGTGCTCCTGGTGCTGGCCGGCGTCGGTGAAGTACAGGCCGAAGAGCTCGGCGGAGCCGCCGGGGGCGGCGTAGCTGACGCGCGGGTGGAGGCGGACGACGTCACCGCCGAAGGTGACGACGACCGACTTGAAGGAGGCGTCGCGGCCGAGCAGCGCGTTGTGCTGGGCGACGTGGACGGCGTCCTTGTCCCAGTCCTGCACGGAGACGACGGTGAGCTTGGCGCCGTCGCCGAGGACGAAGTCGACGTTGGCGGCGAGCACCGCGTCACCGGTGTGGTCGATGACGACGACGGCCTCGGCGAAGGCGCCGAGCTCGATCACCTGGTGGCCGAAGGCGACGCCGCCCTGGCCGTGCACGGCGACGCGGATCGGCTCGGCGAGGACGGCCTCCTTGGCGACGGTGACGACCGACGCCTTCTCGAAGGAGGAGTACGCCTGGGCGGCGACGCGGTCGACCGGCTTGCCGGCCTTGCGCAGGCGCTCGTCGTCGCGGCCGACGGTCTCCACGGTGACGCCCTCGGGGGCCTCGATCTCGACCCGGACGCCCTCGCCGGTGGCGACGGCGGTGCCGTCGTGCAGACCGCGGAGGCGGGCGAGCGGGGTGAAGCGCCACTCCTCCTCGCGGCCGTGCGGGACGGGGAAGTCCGCGACGTCGAAGGACGGCGGGGCGCTCATGCGCGTGGCGACGGTGGACTCGGCGGCCACCGCGATCGAGCCGGCGGTGGTGGAGCCCGCCGGGATGTTCTGAGCCTCAGCCATGGCTGTCGTCTTGCTCTCTTCCTGCGTAAAGAAATCAGTCGCTGCGGTACGGAGGGGGCGGGGCGGTTAGCCGACCGCGCCTTCCATCTGCAGCTCGATCAGCCGGTTCAGCTCCAGGGCGTACTCCATCGGCAGCTCCTTGGCGATCGGCTCGACGAAGCCGCGGACGATCATCGCCATGGCCTCCTGCTCGGTGAGACCGCGCTGCATCAGGTAGAAGAGCTGGTCCTCGGAGACCTTGGAGACGGTGGCCTCGTGGCCCATGGTGACGTCGTCCTCGCGCACGTCCACGTAGGGGTACGTGTCGGAGCGGGAGATCGTGTCGACGAGCAGCGCGTCGCAGAGGACGTTGGACTTGGCGCCGGGGGCGCCCTCGCCGATCTCGATGAGGCCGCGGTAGGAGGTGCGGCCGCCGCCGCGCGCCACCGACTTGGAGACGATGGACGACGAGGTGTTCGGGGCCATGTGGACCATCTTGGCGCCGGCGTCCTGGTGCTGGCCCTCGCCCGCGAAGGCGATGGACAGGGTCTCGCCCTTGGCGTGCTCGCCCATCAGGTAGACGGCCGGGTACTTCATGGTGACCTTGGAGCCGATGTTGCCGTCGACCCACTCCATGGTGGCGCCCTCGTAGGCGACGGCGCGCTTGGTCACCAGGTTGTAGACGTTGTTCGACCAGTTCTGGATGGTCGTGTAGCGGCAGCGGCCGCCCTTCTTCACGATGATCTCGACGACCGCGGAGTGCAGCGAGTCGGAGGAGTAGATCGGGGCGGTGCAGCCCTCGACGTAGTGGACGTAGGCGTCCTCGTCGACGATGATCAGCGTCCGCTCGAACTGGCCCATGTTCTCCGTGTTGATACGGAAGTACGCCTGGAGCGGGATCTCGACGTGCACGCCCTTCGGCACGTAGATGAACGATCCGCCGGACCAGACGGCCGTGTTCAGCGAGGCGAACTTGTTGTCGCCGACCGGGATGACGGTGCCGAAGTACTCCTTGAAGAGCTCCTCGTGCTCCTTCAGCGCGGTGTCGGTGTCGACGAAGATGACGCCCTGCTCCTCCAGGTCCTCGCGGATCTGGTGGTAGACGACCTCGGACTCGTACTGGGCCGCGACACCGGCGACGAGGCGCTGCTTCTCCGCCTCCGGGATGCCGAGCTTGTCGTACGTGTTCTTGATGTCCTCGGGCAGGTCCTCCCAGGACTCCGCCTGCTTCTCGGTGGACCGCACGAAGTACTTGATGTTGTCGAAGTCGATGCCGCCGAGGTCGGAGCCCCAGGTCGGCATGGGCTTCTTGTCGAAGAGGCGCAGACCCTTGAGACGCAGCTTCAGCATCCACTCGGGCTCGTTCTTCTTCGAGGAGATGTCGCGGACGACGTCCTCGTTGAGACCGCGCTTGGCAGTGGCGCCGGCCGCGTCCGAGTCGGCCCAGCCGTACTCGTACCGACCCAGGCCCTCGAGCTCGGGGTGGCTGATCTCGGTGGTCATGCGGGGTTCCTCCCGGCCGTGCTTGCGGATGCTGATTCGGTGGTCTGTGGGGCGCCGTGCGGGATGAACGTGGTGCAGACGCCGTCGCCGTGGGCGATGGTGGCCAGGCGCTGGACGTGCGTTCCCAGGAGGCGGGAGAAGATCTCCGTTTCCGCCTCGCACAGCTGGGGGTACTGCTCGGCGACGTGGGCGACCGGGCAGTGGTGCTGGCAGAGCTGCTCGCCGACCGGCGCGTTGCGCGCAGTGGCAGCGTACCCGTCCGCCGTCAGGGCCTTGGCCAGCGCCTCGGCCCGCCGCTCGGGCTCGACCGACTCGACGGCCTCGCGGTAGGACTCGGCCTGGGCCTCGATCCGGTCGCGGGCGAAGGCCGCGACGGCGGCCTCCCCGCCGGCGTTCCGCTCGATCCAGCGGAGCGCCTCGACGGCGAGCGAGTCGTACGACTGGTCGAAGGCGTCCCGGCCGCAGTCGGTGAGGGCGAAGACCTTGGCGGGGCGGCCGCGGGTACGGGTCCCGTAGACGCGCTTCTCGCGGGCCTCGACGACCTGCTCGGCGACGAGCGCGTCGAGGTGCCGGCGGACGGCGGCCTGGGTGAGGCCCAGCCGCTCCGCGAGGTCCGCGACGGTGGACGGCCCGTGGTCCAGGATGGACCGCGCGACCCGGTTGCGTGTGGAGCGCTCTCGGGTCGCGAGTTCCTCCACCGGAGCCGCGCCAAGGTTTTTCACAACGCCATTGTTGCGTAATTAATCAGGCAGTGACAAGCCGCGCCGGAAGTGGTGACGATGGCGTGCATCACTCAGGTAAGGCTTACCTGACCTGCGAAAACGATCATTCATGGGATGAATCCGGGACCCGGACGGACGGGCCCGTCCGCGGCTCTCCTAGACTTCCGGGCATGCGAAACGAGTCCGCCGACAGGGCCGACACCGCCGTCCGCGTCCGCGGCCTGGTCAAGCGGTACGGCGCCAAGACCGCCGTCGACGGCCTCGACCTCGACGTGCGCACCGGCACGGTCACCGCCGTCCTCGGCCCCAACGGCGCCGGCAAGACCACCACGATCGAGAGCTGCGAGGGCTACCGCAGGCCGGACGCCGGCACCGTCCGCGTCCTCGGCCTCGACCCGCTCGCCGACGCCGCCGCCCTGCGCCCCCGCATCGGCGTGATGCTCCAGTCCGGCGGCGTCTACTCCGGCGCCCGCGCCGACGAGATGCTCCGCCACATGGCGAAGCTGCACGCCCACCCGCTCGACGTCGACGCCCTGATCGAACGCCTCGGCCTCGGCTCCTGCGGCCGGACGACCTACCGCCGGCTCTCCGGCGGCCAGCAGCAGCGGCTCGCCCTCGCCATGGCCGTCGTCGGCCGCCCCGAACTCGTCTTCCTCGACGAGCCCACCGCCGGCCTCGACCCGCAGGCCCGCCGCGCCACCTGGGACCTCGTCCGCGAGCTGCGCGCCGACGGCGTCACCGTCGTCCTCACCACCCACTTCATGCAGGAGGCCGAGGAGCTCGCCGACGACGTCGCCATCGTCGACGGCGGCCGGGTCGCCGCCCAGGGCAGCCCCGAACGGCTCTGCCGCGGCGGCGCCGAGAACACCCTCCGCTTCACCGGCCGCCCCGGCCTCGACCTCGGCTCCCTGCTCAAGGCGCTCCCGGACGGCAGCCAGGCCGCCGAGCCGCTCCCCGGCACGTACCGGATCACCGGCACCGTCGACCCCCAACTGCTCGCCACCGTCACCACCTGGTGCGCCCAGCACGGCGTCATGCCCGACGGCATCGCGGTCGAGCGCCACACCCTCGAAGACGTCTTCCTGGAGCTGACCGGCAAGGAGCTGCGCGCATGAGCACCGGTACGTACGCCCCGAAGCCGGGGGCCGCCCCCGTCGGGCGGATGATCGCGGCCCAGACGGCCCTGGAGACCCGGATGCTGCTCCGCAACGGCGAGCAGCTCCTCCTCACGGTGATCATCCCGTCCCTGCTGCTGGTGCTCTTCTCGACCGTCGACGTCGTCGACACGGGCGACGGCGCGGCCGTCGACTTCCTCGCCCCCGGCGTCCTCGCGCTCGCCGTGATGTCCACCGCCTTCACCGGCCAGGCCATCGCCACCGGCTTCGAGCGCCGCTACGGCGTCCTGAAGCGGCTCGGCGCCTCCCCGCTCCCCCGCTGGGCCCTGATGACCGCCAAGACGCTCGCCGTCCTGGTCACCGAGGTCCTCCAGGTGGCCCTCCTGACCGCCATCGCGTTCGGCCTGGGCTGGTCCCCGCGGGGCAACCCGCTCGCCGTGCTGCTCCTACTCGTCCTCGGCACGGCCGCCTTCTCCGGGCTCGGGCTGCTGATGGCCGGCACGCTCCGGGCCGAGGCCACGCTCGCCGCCGCCAACCTGGTCTTCCTGCTGCTGCTCGTCGGCGGCGGGGTGATCGTCCCGCTGGAGAAGTTCGGCGCGGCCGGCGACGTGCTGGCGCTGCTGCCCATCTCCGCCCTCTCCGACGGCCTCAGGGACGTCCTCCAGGGCGGCGCGGGGATGCCGTGGGCCGATGCCGGGATCCTCGCCGTCTGGGCCGTCCTGGGCCTCGGCGCGGCGGCGAGGTTCTTCCGCTGGGAGTAGGCGCCCGGAGTAGCCGGGAGGGTTCAGAGGGTGACGTTTCCCGACAAGCCACCCCTCGTGAAAGCGTGCACAAGCCCGCGCCTACGATAGGGCCCGTGCAGACCCCCCTCGCCTTCATCGCCCAGCGCTGGACCCCGTCCCCCCGGGTCCTCCGGCGCGCCGCGCTCTCCGCCGTCGTGATGAGCGTGCTCATCATCGTCACGGGTGGCGCGGTCCGGCTGACCGGTTCCGGACTCGGCTGCGACACCTGGCCGAAGTGCACGGACGACAGCCTGATCGTCACCGCCGAGCAGGGCTTCCACGGCTTCGTCGAGTTCGGCAACCGGATGCTGACGTACGTCCTGTCGGCCGCCGTCGGCTGGGCGATCATCGCCGCCCGCTCGACGAAGCCGTGGCGCCGCGGCCTCACCCGCTGGGGCTGGGCGCAGTTCTGGATCGTGATGAGCAACGCCGTCATCGGCGGCATCACCGTCTGGATGGGCCTCAACCCGTGGACCGTGGCCGGCCACTTCCTGGCCGCCAACGCGCTGCTCACCGTCGCCGTGATCACCTGGCACCGGGCCGGCGAGGGCGACACGCCCGCGCGCCCGCGCGTGCCCAGGCCGGTACGGAAGCTGTCCTGGGCGATCACGGTCGTGTCGGCGCTGCTGATCGCGCTCGGCACCACGGTGACCGGCGCCGGCAAGCACGCGGGCGACAGCAGCGACGTGCCCCGGATGCCGTGGGACTGGACGAACGCCGCCCACCTCCACGCCGTCGCCGCCTGGGCGGTCTTCGCCCTCGCCGTCGCGATGTGGCTGGTCCTGCGCGTGGTCGACGCCCCGGACGACACCCGGGCCCGCGCCCGCGACCTGCTGATCGTGCTGCTGCTCCAGGGCGGCATCGGCTACGTCCAGTACTTCACCGGCGTCCCCGAGCTGCTGGTCGCCGCGCACATGCTCGGCTCCTCGCTGATGTGGATCGCGGTGCTGCGGCTGGCCCTGAGCCTGCGCGAGCGCCCGCTGCCGACGGCCGGCATCCCGGCCCAGGCGGACCCGGAGCTCGCGACGGCCTGACGCCCGCCCCCGACGCTCTTCCCGACGCGGGTCCACCGGCTCACCCGAGCCGGTAGACCCGCGTCGCGTTGTCCGCGGCGAGCATCGCGGCGACCCGCTGCGCGTCCGTACGCGACCAGGCGCCGTCCAGGACCCAGGCGCCCAGCACCCGGCCCAGGGCGGCCCGGAAGGCGCTGGCGGCGACCACGTGCAGCTCGGGCAGGCCGCGGGCGCCGCTGGAGTAGAGCAGCTTGCCGAACGGGGCCAGCTCCAGGACCTCGGCGAGGACGTCCGCCGCCCGCGCCCCGGTGTGCGCCAGGGCGGCGCCCAGGTCCGCGTAGACGTGCGGGAAGACCCCGGCCATCCGGGCCGCCGTCCGGTGGTGCGGCGAGCCGTGCAGCAGCACCAGGTCGGCGCCCAGCCCGGCGGTGGCGGCGGCGAAGCCGGCCAGCCCGGCCGGGTCCCGGTCGCCGGTGTGCAGCTGGAGCGGCCGCCCCGCGCCCACCGCGATCCACAGCAGATGGCGCAGCAGCACCGGCGAGTCGAGGGGGCCCTTCGCGGGCCGGTCCGCGAGCCACCGCCCGGCCGCCCGGCGGGCCTCGCCGCGCCCCGGGGGCTCCGCGGCGGCGGCGAGGCCGCAGCGCGCGGCGGAGACCGAGGAGAAGGCGACCGAGCGCACGGCGGCGTCCTGGACGGCCTCGGTGAGGTTGGCGAGGAAGGCGTCGACGGTCCCGGAGGTGTCGGCGACCTGCTCGGCGAGGGGTTCGAGGCGGACGATCTCGTGGGCGCGGGCGCGCCCCGCGGCGGCGAGCTCGGCGGGCCCGGTGAGGTCGTCCGGCAGACCGGTGTCGACGAGGTACGTGGCGATGCCGGCGCCCCGCAGCAGCCGGCGTCCGGTCTCGGCGACCCCGAGCTCCCGGCGGCGGGCGAGGTAGCGCGCGGGCGGGCAGTGCGGTTCGAGCCCGAGGAGCGGCGGACACCAGCGGCGTACGGCGAAGCCCGTCTGGGTGTCGAAGAAGGTGGTCCCGGAGGCGGGCAGGACGCCCGCCGGGCCGAGGTGCGCCTCGAAGGTCCCGAGCCCCAGCTCCGTCCGGAGCACCCCGTGGCAGTACTGGTCCACCAGGCGCGGCGTGTCGATCATCTCGGTGGCTCCCTGCGTGGACGTGTCTCCACACGTCCTAACGGGTGACCCCCGCACGAGGTTGTTGCCTACCGCCCCGGCATCACCCGCCCCGGCCGAGGCGGACGCCCGGCCGACCGGAGCCGCGCCCCGGGCCCAGCCGTGGTCGCACCCCGACCCGTCCGCGGCCACACGTCCCGGCCACGGCCGCCGAGGGCCCCACAGGGCCGCCCGCCCGACCCGGCCAGGGTCGTGGACCGGCACGGCCACGGTCATCGCCCGGTCCCGCCGGGCCTCACGCCCGGCCGTGGCCGCCGGCCGGGCCCGACCGGGCTCGCGGACGGGTCCGGCCAGGGGCGCCACCCGGTCCGGCCGTGGTTGCCACACGGCCCGGCCGGGGGCCGCGCACCCCCGCCATGGTCCCGGGCCGACTCCACCGGGGTCACCGCCCGACCCGGTCCGGGTCGCGGACCGGTCGGCCGTGGTCGTTTCCCGGCCCCGCCGGGGGGGGGGGGCCGGGGCGCGGTGGGTGGTGCGCGAGGGGCGGCGGGGTCAGCGCCCGGTGCCGCCGTAGACGACGGCCTCGTCCGAGTCGCTGTCCAGTCCGAAGGCGGAGTGGACGGCCGTCACGGCCTCGTTGACGTCGTCGGCGCGGGTGACGACCGAGATGCGGATCTCCGAGGTGGAGATGAGCTCGATGTTGACGCCCGCGTCGGACAGGGCGCGGAAGAAGTCCGCGGTCACGCCCGGGTTGGTCTTCATGCCGGCGCCGACGAGGGAGATCTTGCCGATCTGGTCGTCGTAGCGGAGCGAGTCGAAGCCGATCGCGGTCTTCGCCTTCTCCAGGGCGTCGATGGCCTTGCGGCCCTCGGCCTTGGGGAGGGTGAAGGAGATGTCGGTGAGACCGGTGGAGGCCGCCGACACGTTCTGCACGATCATGTCGATGTTGATCTCGGCGTCCGCGACGGCCCGGAAGATGGCCGCGGCCTCGCCCGGCTTGTCCGGCACGCCGACGACGGTGATCTTCGCCTCGGAGGTGTCGTGGGCGACACCGGAGATGATGGCCTGCTCCACCTTGTCCCCTGTCGGTTCGTTGCTGACCCACGTGCCCTGGAGTCCGGAGAAGGACGAGCGGACGTGGATCGGGATGTTGTAGCGGCGCGCGTACTCGACGCAGCGGTGCAGCAGCACCTTGGAGCCGGAGGCGGCGAGCTCCAGCATGTCCTCGAAGGAGATCCAGTCGATCTTCTTCGCCTTCTTCACCACGCGCGGGTCGGCGGTGAAGACGCCGTCGACGTCGGTGTAGATCTCGCACACCTCGGCGTCGAGCGCGGCGGCGAGCGCCACGGCCGTGGTGTCGGAGCCGCCGCGGCCCAGCGTGGTGATGTCCTTCTTGTCCTGGGACACGCCCTGGAAGCCGGCGACGATGGCGATGTTGCCCTCGTCGAGGGCGGTGCGGATCCGGCCCGGCGTGACATCGATGATGCGCGCTTTGTTGTGGACCGAGTCGGTGATGACACCCGCCTGGCTGCCGGTGAACGACTGGGCCTCGTGGCCCAGGTTTTTGATCGCCATCGCCAGCAGGGCCATGGAGATCCGCTCTCCGGCGGTCAGCAGCATGTCGAACTCACGTCCGGCAGGCATGGGAGAAACCTGCTCGGCGAGATCGATCAGCTCGTCCGTCGTGTCGCCCATCGCGGAGACCACGACGACCACCTGGTGGCCGTTCTTCTTGGCTTCCACGATCCGCTTGGCGACGCGCTTGATGCCCTCGGCATCGGCAACGGAGGAGCCTCCGTACTTCTGCACGACAAGGCCCACGTGCGCTCCTCGCTCGGTCGGTGCCACAGCCCGTGCTGCGGTCGGCTCAGTCTAACGAGCGACCGAAAAACACCGGCTCGCTATCACATCCTGAGACACGGTGCTCAGAAAGTGATCACTCGGTGCCCTAGAGACCCTTCAGTCCCAGCGGTCCCGCGATCTCCTGGACCATCACCCGGCCCGCCTCCTCGGCGAGGTCGTCCTCGGTGAGGTCCTCGTCGATGTCGAGCCCGTCCAGGGCCGCCAGCGGCTGGTCCAGGCGGACGTGGGCGACCAGGGACTGCAGGGCGCGCAGGGTCGCCGAGGCGGTCGGGCCCCAGTTGGAGAAGTAGGAGAACTGCCACCACCACAGGGCCTCCGTGGTCCGGCCGGCCCGGTAGTGGGCGAGGCCGTGGCGGAGGTCCGCGACGATGTCCGCGAGGTTGTCCGAGATGCGGGCCGGGACCGGCGCCTTGCGGGGCTCGTACGGGTCGAAGACCTCGGAGAAGACGTCCACCGGCTCCAGCATGACCGCGAACCGCTCGCGCAGCTCGTCCACGTCCGGCTCCGGGCCCGCGTCCGTCTCGTACCGCTCGTCCGGGAGGATGTCCTCGTGCGCGCCCAGCCGGCCGCCGGCCAGCAGCAGCTGGGAGATCTCCAGGAGCAGGAAGGGCACCGCGCTGTCCGGCTCGTCGCCCTTGGCGACCTCGGTCGTGGCGACGATGAAGCTCTCGACGGAGTCCGCGATCTGGACCGCGAAGTCGTCGGGACTCTGCGTGACGGAGTGCAGCGTGGGGTCAGACATCGAGGAGCCTCCCTGAGAGCTCACCGGCACCGGCCCGGTCCTCCCGCGCCCGGTCGTCATACATCTAGCAGCCTCCGCCCCTCGAAGGCACGGCCCAGGGTCACCTCGTCGGCGTACTCCAGGTCGCCGCCGACCGGCAGACCGCTGGCCAGCCGGGTGACCTTCAGCCCCATGGGCTTGATCATCCGGGCCAGGTACGTGGCGGTGGCCTCGCCCTCCAGGTTGGGGTCGGTCGCCAGGATCAGCTCGGTGACCTCCCCGTCCGCGAGACGGGCGAGCAGCTCCCGGATCCGCAGGTCGTCCGGGCCGACGCCCTCGATCGGGCTGATCGCGCCGCCGAGGACGTGGTACCGCCCCCGGAACTCGCGGGTCCGCTCGATCGCGACGACGTCCTTCGGCTCCTCGACCACGCAGATGACGGTCAGGTCCCGGCGCGGATCGCGGCAGATGTTGCACTGCTCCTGCTGTGCCACGTTCCCGCAAACCGCGCAGAACCGGACCTTCTCCTTGACCTCCAGGAGCGCGTGGGCCAGCCGGCGCACGTCCGTCGGCTCGGCCTGGAGGACGTGGAAGGCGATCCGCTGCGCGCTCTTGGGACCGACGCCGGGCAGCCTGCCCAGCTCGTCGATCAGGTCCTGGACCACGCCTTCGTACAACGGAACGCCCTTTCCGGGTGTGCTGCCTTGCCCTCTTACGGTAGTGGCTGGAAGTGCTCCCTAGAAGCCCAGGCCCGGCATCCCGCCGAGACCCTGCGCCAGCGGGCCCAGCTTCGTCTGCTGGAGCTGCTGCGCGTTGTCGTTCGCGGCCTTGACGGCGGCCACGACCAGGTCCGCCAGCGTCTCCGTGTCCTCGGGGTCGACCGCCTTCGGGTCGATGACCAGGGCGCGCAGCTCGCCGGAGCCGGTCACGGTGGCCTTCACCAGACCGCCGCCCGCCTGGCCCTCGACCTCGGTCGCGGCGAGCTCCTGCTGGGCGCGCGCGAGGTCCTGCTGCATCTTCTGCGCCTGCTGGAGGATCTGCTGCATGTTGGGCTGGCCGCCACCGGGGATCACGGTCACTCCTCGTGTCGAAAGGTCGGTCGGTCCCGTCGGGTACCGGTGCTCCGAGCCTACGCGGTCACGGACCGGCCTGCCGCGACAACTCTTTCGGGTGAGAAACTGCGGGCTCCTCTACCTGATCAACACCCTCTTGCGGGCGGAAATCCCGGGATTCCGGGCCCACCGCCCACCATTCGGCGGTAGGAAGGGCAGGCACCACGTGCACCGCACGTCACAGAAGGACACGAGCGACACGAACGCTGGGCTGAGCAGAGGAGTCCCCCGGTGAGCCACCAGCCGGAGATGCAGCCGCCGGGGCAGCCCGGGGAAGCCGTCGACAGAGATCTGACGGGGAAGCCCTTCCCCCTGGGCGACTGGGGCGAGCCCGCGGAGCGCCTCGACGAGCTCTACCGGTGGGTGGAGTCCAACGCCCTGCGCACCGCCGAGTGGTACCTCTCGGACCGGGTCTGGAAGCGCCGCTGCGCCCGCGCGCTGCGGATCGGCACCGCGCTCGGCGTGATCGCCGGGGCCGCGCTGCCGCTGCTCGACCTGACCGGGGTCGCCGAGGGCACGGCCGGCTGGGGCTACCTGTCGCTGCTGCTCGGCGCGGCCTGTCTGGCCTGCGACCGGTACTTCGGGCTGACGTCCGGCTGGATAAGGGACGTGGCGACCGCCCAGGCCGTGCAGCGGCGGCTCCAGGCCCTCCAGTTCGACTGGGCCTCGGAGAGCGTGCGGGAGGTCCTCGGCCCGACCGAGGGGACCGCCAGCGAGGCCGCCGAGCGGTGCCTCGGGGTGTTGCGCCGCTTCTCGGAGGACGTCACGGAGCTGGTCCGGGCGGAGACCGCGGACTGGATGGTCGAGTTCCGCTCGGGCCCGGCGCCGCTGGCGCTCCAGTCGGTCGGGGTCGTACCGGCCCGGCCGGAGACGGCGCATCCGTCCGGGCGCTTCCCGCTGCCGCCGGGCACCCGGCCGAACATGCCGCGCCAGCGGCCCCCGGAGGCCCGCTGAGGCCCTCCGGGGTGCCGCGGGGGTCTCGCGGACCCCTCGGACTCAGCTCAGCATGATCATCGAGCCCTGGGCGAGGCTGCGGGTGGCCGCCGCGTGCAGCCCGAGCCAGACGTGCCGCTCCCGGGCGAAGGGGCCGTCGTCGTACGGGAGCGGGGCGGCGGGCTCCTCCAGCTCGGTGGGCCGGGCGGGCGGGGCCGGGGCGGCCGGCGGGTTCGCCGGGTCGATGCCGAGCGCCGGGGCGACGAACTCCAGTTCCCGCAGCAGACCGTACGAGGAGCCGAGCGGGCCGCCGCCTTCGAGCAGCTCGTCGCTGGAGAGCGGGACCGGGAAGTCGACCGGCACGTAGGCGCCCGCGTGGTCGTAGTGCCAGACCAGGTGGGACTGCTGGGCGGTGGCCTCGAACATCTCCAGGAGCTGCTCGTAGTCGCCGCCGAGCTCGCCGACCGGCTCGACCGGCAGTCCGCAGATCCGCAGCAGGTAGGCGCGGCGCAGGTAGTGCAGGGCCTCGTAGTCGAAGCCCGCGACCGGGGCGACGTCGCCGGAGAGCCCGGGCATGTAGGCGTACACGGGCACGGTCGGCAGGCCGGAGGCGCTCAGCACGGCGTCGTAGGCGGCGAGGTCTTCGGCGAAGGGGTTGTCGGGGCTGTGGCACAGCACGTCGACGAGGGGGACCAGCCACAGGTCACAGGCCAAGGGAGGCTCGCTCTCCGTCAGTTCCGGGGAGGGCCAGGGTAGTCGGCGGCGCCGACGACGCCCACCCGTGGAGGAACTGCCCCGGGAACAGGGGCCTCAACCCGGCGGCGGGTCACCGGCCGATCCGGGCCTCCAGGCGGTCGGCCCATTCCAGCGAGTGCGCGTTGTAGGCGCGGACGACTCCGACGGCGGCCTCGGCGTCGCCGCGGGTGACGGCGTCGATCAGCTCCACGTGGCCGGACCAGAGCCAGCCGTGGAGTTCGCGCTCGGCCCGCAGGTAGGGCACGGAGAAGACCCACGCCTGGACGCGGAGGCGGTGCAGGAAGTCGGCGATGGGCTCGTTGCGGGCGACGAGCCGGCCCAGCTCGTGCCAGTAGCGGAGGTCGTAGCCGATGAGGACGTCCAGGTCGCCGGCGCGGGCGGCGCGGGCGGCGGCCTCGCCCCGGCGGCGTATCGACACCAGGACGACCCCGATGCCGGTGTCCGGCTCGGGGAGCGGGGCGCGCTCGCGCGGGGCGTGGCGGCGGAAGATGCCGTCGACGACGAGCATCCGGGCCTCGACCATGGCCCGGTAGTCGGCCACCGAGAAGCGGTGGACGCGGAAGCCGCGGTGCTGGTCGGAGTCGAGCAGGCCCTGGGCGCAGAGTTCGACGAGCGCCTCGCGGACGGGGGTGGCGGAGACGCCGTACTGCTCGGCGATCTGCTTGACGGTGAACTCCTGGCCGGACTGGAGACGCCCCGCGAGGACCTCGTCACGGAGCGCGTCCGCGATCTGCCGGCTGAGGGTGCTGCGGGTGACGGCGCTGTTCGCGGGCGTGCCGGGCATGCGGGTGGGGCCCCCTCCATGAGGTTCCGGAAGACTCTAGTCCAGACCCGGTCCCTCGGGAGGAGGCCCCCGTCACACGGGGTGACGCCGGTGCCGTGCCGTCGTCGGCGGCGTCAGACCGTGTGCTCGTCGGCGACGGCGAGGGCCGCGTCGAGGGCCGCCAGGCCCTCCTTGACCTCGTCCTCGGAGACGTTGCAGGCGGGGACGGCGTGGGTGCGGTTCATGTTGACGAAGGGCCACAGGCCGTTCTTCTTCGCCGCGGCGCCGAAGGCGGCCATCGGAGCATTGGCCTCGCCGGCCGCGTTGTACGGGACGAGCGGCTCGCGCGTCTCCTTGTTCTTCACCAGGTCGAGCGCCCAGAAGACGCCCATGCCGCGGACCTCGCCGACGGACGGGTGGCGCTCGGCGAGCGCGCGCAGGCCGGGGCCGAGGACGGTCTCGCCGATGCGGGCGGCGTTCTCGACGACTCCCTCGTCCTCCATCACCTGGATGGTGGCGACGGCGGCGGCGCAGGCCAGCGGGTGGCCGGAGTAGGTGAGGCCGCCCGGGTAGGGGCGGGTCTCGAAGGTGGCGGCGATCTTCTCGCTGATGGCGACGCCGCCGAGCGGCACGTAGCCGGAGTTGACGCCCTTGGCGAAGGTCATCAGGTCGGGGACGACGTCGAAGTGCTCGGCGGCGAACCACTTGCCGGTGCGGCCGAAGCCGGCCATGACCTCGTCGAGGACGAAGACGATGCCGTACTTGTCGCAGATCTCGCGGACGCCGGTGAGGTAGCCGGGCGGCGGGGTCATGATGCCGGCGGTGCCGGGGACGGTCTCCAGGATGATCGCGGCGATGGTGCCGGGACCCTCGAAGGCGATGGTGTCCTCCAGGTGCGCGAGGGCGCGCTCGCACTCCTGCTGCTCGGTCTCGGCGTAGAACGGCGAGCGGTAGAGGAAGGGCGCCCAGAAGCGGACCACGCCGGCGGAGCCGGTGTCGGAGGCCCAGCGGCGCGGGTCGCCGGTGAGGTTGATCGCGGTGGAGGTGGCGCCGTGGTACGAGCGGAAGGCCGAGAGCACCTTGTGGCGGCCGGTGTGCAGCCGGGCCATCCGGACGGCGTTCTCGACGGCCTCGGCGCCGCCGTTGGTGAAGAAGATCTTGTTCAGGTCGCCGGGGGTGCGCTCGGCGATGAGGCGTGCGGCCTCGGAGCGGACGTCGACGGCGAAGGCGGGCGCGAAGGTCGCGAGCTTCCCGGCCTGCTCCTGGATGGCGGCGACCACCTTGGGGTGCTGGTAGCCGATGTTCGTGTAGACAAGTCCGCTGGTGAAGTCGAGGTAGCGGTTGCCGTCGTAGTCCCAGAAGTACGACCCCTCCGCGCCGGCCACGGCGAGCGGGTCGATCAGGCCCTGGGCGGACCAGCTGTGGAAGACGTGGGCGCGGTCCGCGGCCTTGACGGCGGCGCCGGCCTGGGGGTCGGGCACGACATGAGGGGTCATGCCCCGAACTGTAAGGAACCGCAGGTGGGGCGGCCATCACCATCTTGTCCACCGAGAACGCGCCGGACACGACACTGTGCTCTGCCGGGCGGGCGGCTGCGGATTTCGTCGCGCGGGCGGGCGGGTGCCCTCCGGCCCGGCGGCGCCTATGCTGCGCGCCATGTACACGTCGGGGGGTAGCGCCGCCACCAGGGGTTTCGGGTGGGGGATGGTCGTCAGCGCGGTCGGCGCTGTGGGGTGTTCGCTGGTGGGGGTGTCCGCGTATCCGCCGTTGGTGCCGGAGGTGGCACTGGCGGGGGCGTCGGCGCTCTGCGCGGTGGGGTGGGTGGTGGCCTCGTACCGGGTGCGGGGGAAGGGGCACCTGGACGCGCCGCCGCGCAAGGCCCGGCCGGACAGCAAGGTGCTGCCGTACCTCTTCGCCTTCGGGATCCCGTTGGCCACGCTCGCCGCCTTCCTCGTGCTCTTCACCCCGAGCAGCGCGCGGGGGCAGTGGGAGGAGCGGCTGGAGGCGGCGGGGTACGGGGAGCACCGGGTGGAGGTCGTACGGCTGGCGGGGAAGCCCGAGTACGTCCCCGAGGGCGAGGACAACGACCCGTACTACCTGACCGACGTCGTGGTGCGGGTGCCGTTCCGGGACGGGGCCCGCGAGGTCACGGTGAAGGACTACGTCACCGCGCCCGAGCCGCCGGCGCCGGGCACGGAGCTGGAGGTGTACTACGCGCCGGGGGCCTCCGACGGGCCGGTGGGCGAGCACGACGAGATCGGCTGGTCGGGATCGATCCTGAGCTGGGCCATGGCGATCTGGGTCTGGCCGTGGATGATCATCGCCGGGTGCTGTCTGAAGTCGTACATGGACGTCTCCGACCTCCGGCGGATGCGCCGCTTCCGGCCGGTGGTGCACCTGCCGGCCCTCGGCATCCTGCTGGCCGGGGTGGTGCTGCTGCTGCCGATGGCGCTGGGGTTCCGGGTGGCGGGGTACGACCACCTGCCCGCGTTCGTCGCCGGTTTCACGCCCGCGCTCGCCCTGACCTGGGTGGCCAGGGCGGGCTGGCGGCTCTCCTGACGGCTCAGCAGTACAGGTTCGGGCCGGTCGGGACGCCGAGGATCTGGGTGAACTGCTGGTACGTGGTGACGCGGCTCTGGACCTGGGCGGGATTGCCGCCGTTGCACTCCAGGGAGCCGTTGATGGCCCAGATGGTCTGGCCGAAGCCGGCGCCGTCGACCATGGCGTTGTGGGCGGTCATGGTGCCGGGGCCGTTCTGGGTGTTCCAGTACCAGAGGCCGGTCATCATGGCGACGTCCGGCTCGCGCTCGACCCGCCAGGGGTTGTTCAGGAGGTCGATGCCGAGCGCGTCGCCCGCGGCCTTGTAGTTGAAGTTCCAGGAGAGCTGGATCGGGCCGCGGCCGTAGTAGGCGGCCTGGCCGGCGGGGCAGCCGTAGGGCCGGCTCGCGTCGCAGTAGTGCGGGTAGTTGGCGGTGTTCTGCTCGACGATGTGGACGAGCCCGCCGGTCTCGTGGGAGACGTTGGCGAGGAAGGCCGCGGCCTCCTGCTTCTTCACCGTGTCGCTGCCGGTGCCGGCGAAGGCCGGGTACTTCTTGGTGGCGGCGACCAGACCGGCGTACGTGTAGAAGGGGTTCCGGTTCGGGAACATCTGGTTGAACTGGGCCTCGGTGACCACGAATCCGGACGGGTCCGGGGTCCCGCCGCCGCCGTCGGTGCCGCAGACGCCCTCGTCGCGCCAGACGTCGGTGGTGCCGGGGCGCTCGTTCTGCGTCCACCACTTCGCGTACCAGTTGTGGCCGTTGTACGAGGCGGTCATGCCGCCCGTGTAGACCTGGCCCGAGCTCCAGGCGGTGACGCAGGCGGGGGCCGCGCCGGCGGTGGCGGGGAGCAGGACCGCGAGCCCGAACGCCGTACACAGGGCGGCGAGGAGGGCGAGGAGACGTCGTCGCATGCGCTGTCGTCCTTCCGGTGGGGGGAAGGCCAGCGAAGCGGCACTGGTCTGTACCTGTCAAGGTCTAGACCAGGACTCGGGACGGTCGGCCCTGCACACGGAGGCGGCCCCGGCCCGGGGAACCGGGGCCGGAGCCGCCTCCGCGCGAAGTCGCCTCCCCCTAGAGGAGGTTGAAGTTCTTCATGTACGTGCCCTGGAACGCCACCGGCGCCTTGAACGGCTTCGCCGCGTCGCCGGTGCCCGCGTAGCTGAGCACCTCGCCCGTCGTCTTCCGGGCCAGCAGGTCCACCTTGCCGTCCTGGTTGTCGTCGCCGAGCGACAGCAGCCGGTCGTACGCGTTCCACCCGCCACCGATCCGCGTACGGGTCGTGAACGGCGCCTTGTAGTCACCCGTGCCCTTGTAGAGCCACAGGACGCCGGTCCTGTCGCGGGCGACGATGTCGGCCCGGCCGTCGCCGGTCAGGTCGCCCTGGCCCGCGAGCTGGTCGTAGGCGTTCCACCCGCCGCCGACCCGCGTCCGGGTGGTGAGGCGGCCGTCCGGGTAGCTCAGGTAGCTCCACAGCACGCCGGCCGTGTCACGGCCGATCAGGTCGGCCTCCTCGGCCCCGCCGAGGTCGCCGGGCGACAGGACCTCGGGGTAGATGTTCCAGCCCTTGCCGACGGTCTTCGTCGACTGCCAGTACTCGCCGACCATCCCGGCGAAGTCCAGACGGCCGTCCTTGTAGAGGGTCCACTTGGCCTCGCCGTGACCGTCGTTGGTGTTGTCGACCGTGATGATGTCGGCGAGGTGCGACTGGTCGGCCGGGAGGTACAGGTCGCTGGTGAGGCGGGGCCCGTCGTGGTGCCACTCCCACAGGTCGTGGGTCTGCTTGTGGAGGCCGTACAGATTGAAGACGGGCGCCACCACCGGGTCCGCCTCCGGCGCGGCCACGGCGGAGCCCGCGCCGACGGCCGTCGCCACCGCGACGGCGGTGGCGAGGAAACCGGCCCTCAGCCCGGGCCTGCGTCGTTCGAACATGATCGAATTCCCCCTGCGTTGTTTCGTTCTCACCCTTCCGACCGTCGAAGGCCCCCCAGGGTTGTCCGAAACCGCGCTGTTTTCTCCCCGGCCGTCAGATCATCAGCACGATCCGGCCCGGCCGGCGGCCCGCCTCCACCCGCCGGTGCGCCTCCGCCGCCTCCTCCAGCGGCAGCACGTCGGCCACCCGGGTCGCGAGCCCGCCCGCGCCGAGCAGTTCGAGCAGCTCCTTCAGCCGTGCCGCGTCCGGGCGGCCGACCACCGCGTCCACCCGCACGTCCCGCTCGGCCACCGGCATCCGCTCGCCGGAGGCGGAGACGAAGACCCCGCCGTCCTTCACCGCGGGCAGCAGCGGATCGGCGATCAGCGCCGCGTCGAAGACGCCGTCCACCCGCTCCGGCGCGAAGCCGAGCACCCCGGTGATCACCTCGTCCGGCGCGCCGCGCCCCACCACCCCGTGGGCCCCGAGGACCCGCAGCTCGTGCGCGTCGTCGGGATTGCCGAGGGCGATCACCCGGAGCCCCGCCCGCGCCGCCAGCTGCACCGCGAACCGGCCCACCACCCCGCTCGCGCCGGTGATCAGCACCGTCGCGCCCTCCGGCAGCGCCAGCAGGTCCAGCGCCTGCGCGGCGGTCAGCGCGGAGAGCGGCAGCGAGGCCGCCGCCGTGAAGTCCACCTCGTCCGGGACCGGCGCCAGCCAGGCCGGCTCCACCAGGACCGTCTCCGCGTACGTCCCCGCGCCGGTCGCCTCCGCCACCCAGGGCACGAAACCGGCCACCCGGGTGCCCACCGGCAGGCCCGGCGCCGGGTCCGCCAGGACCCCCGCGAAGTCGTAGCCCAGCACGAAGGGCGGGGCCAGCTCGCCGAGCGCGGCCGCGAGCCGGCCCGAGCGGATCTTGAGGTCCGCCTGGTTCACTCCGGCGGCCTTCAGCCGCACCCGGACCCGCCCGGGGGCGTCCGCCGGGTCCGGCTCCGGCCGACGGGCCGATGCGAGGACCTCGGGTCCGCCGTAGGCGGTCACTTCGACGACACGCATGGGGTTCCTCCTCCGGAAGGGCCCCCTCATGGCCATTACATCCACGCCTCTCCGACCCGGGCAACCCCGGCCGGGCCACCCGGACGACCCCCGCCGCGGCGGCCCCCGCGGCGCCCTCCCGGCCGGCTGAACGCGCGGCGAAATCCAGGTGTCCGGCCGCTACGCCGCCCCCGGTGTCGCACACCCGTCCGTACGGTCCCGGTCATGGAGTGGATAACCGCAGAGAACGTGGTCGCCGTCGCCACCGCCCTCCTCGGCGTCCTCGTCTCGGTCGGCGCCGTCTGGATCGACCGCTTCAAGCCGCAGCGCAAGCGGCTCGGCTACCGCGTCCAGCTGAACACCCCGCTGCACAAGGAGGGCGACGACCAGGACGGCGGCGTGATGACCGTCCGCGACGGCGAGGTGCTCGGCAGCGCCGCCGCCGGCGCCACCCTCGTCCTGCTCCGCATCGAGAACGACCGCGACCTCGACATCAGCATCGACGACTACGCCGTCGCCGCCGCCGACCACGCCCTCCGCATCACCTTCGGCGCCCCCACGGTGACCGTCCGGGGCGTCGTCGCCACCGTCCCGCCCGGCTGGAACGCCGTCCGCGACGACCTCGACAGCGCCCCCAAGCTGGGCCGCGACGGCAACGCCGTCCTCGTCCCCCGCGTCGCCCTCGACACCGGCCAGTACTTCAAGCTCCTCGTCCAGCTCTCCGGCCCCGTCGCCGACCGCGACATCAAGGTGCACGGCACCGTCGCCGGCGGCTCCATCCGCCGCAACCGCTCCACCACCCCCGACGACCAGGCCGGCCGCTTCTCCACCGCCGCCCGCTCCGTCACCGTCGTCCTCACCGCCTGCGTGGTCGCGCTCGCCGCGATCATCGTCCGCGAGCAGACCCCGCCGCCCATCGGCTGCGCCCGCGGCAGCCTCACCGTCACCGGCTCCACCGCCTTCGCCCCGGTCGTCCGCGAGGTGGCGAAGGCGTACGAGAAGGACTGCGACGGCGCGAAGGTCACCGTCGACGCCGACGGCTCCACCTCCGGCGTCCGCGACCTCGCCGAGACCGGCGCCCACACCGAGGGCTCCCCCGCCGTCATCGCCCTCTCCGACGGAGAGGGCCCCGGCGGCCACCCCCGGCTCCGCGCGCACATGGTGGCCGTCTCCCTCTTCACCGTCGTCACCCACGAATCCGTCCCCGTCCGCAGCCTCACCCTGGACCAGATCCGCGCCCTCTACCGCGGCGACGTCACCCGCTGGAACCAGCTCACCGGCCCCGGACTGCCCGCGGACCTCCCCGACCTGCCCGTCCTCCTGGTCAGCCGGGACGCCGACTCCGGTACCCGGGAGGTCTTCCAGCGCCGCGTCCTCGGCCGCAACGAGCCCGCCAACTCCTCCCGCGACTGCGCCACCGTCGACGACCCGGAGGCGAAGGTCGTCCGCTGCGAACTCGACTCCACCGCCCAGGTCCTGACCACCGTCGGCCGCCTTCCCGGCGCCATCGGCTACGCCGAACTCGGCGCCGTCGCCGCGGCGAAGGGCCTGCACCGCGTCGACCTCGACGGCCGCGCCCCGGTCCTGGACGAGCTGGGCACCTCCCCGTACCCCTACCGGGAGATCGAGTACGCCTACACCTGGGGCGATCCGCCGAGCGACTCGCTCACCGCCGGCTTCCTCGCCTACCTCGCGCGCGGCCGGGGACAGGACATCGTGCGCGCCCGCGGGCACCTGCCGTGCGCCACCCCGAAGGGGCTGCGGATCTGCGGGGAAGGCTGACACCGGACCGTGACCCGGACCGTCACCGGCCCCTCCGCCCGGTCTGGCATCCTCTTGCCACGTGGAGCCATTGAACGCGGAAGACCCGGTCAGCATCGGCCCGTTCCGGATCGTCGGCCGGCTCGGGGTCGGCGGCATGGGCCGGGTGTTCCTCGCGCGTTCGGCCGGCGGACGGACCGTCGCCGTGAAGGTGGTGCACGCCGAACTGGCCGCCCAGGAGGAGTTCCGGCGCCGCTTCGCCCGCGAGGTCGAGGCACTGGAGCGGGTCGGCGGCACCGGCACCGCGCCCGTCCTCGGCTCCGACACCACCGCCGCCGCCCCGTGGGTGGCCATCGGCTACGTCCCCGGGCCGTCGCTGCGGACCGTCGTCGGCGACGAGTACGGGCCGCTGCCGACCGCGACCGTCCGCGCCCTCGGCTCCGGCCTCGGCCGCGCCCTCGACCACATCCACGGCGCCGGGCTCGTCCACCGCGACCTCAAGCCCTCCAACGTGCTGCTCACCGTCGACGGCCCCCGGATCATCGACTTCGGCATCGCCCGGGCCGTGGACACCGTCACCGACGGCGGGCTGACCAGCACCGGCGCCGTCGTCGGCTCCCCCGGCTTCATGTCGCCCGAGCAGGTGCGCGGCGAGCGGCTCGGCCCGGCCTCCGACATCTTCTGCCTGGGCTCGGTCCTCGCCTACGCGGCGACCGGCCGCTCCCCCTTCGGCACCTCCGACAGCGGGGTGCACGCGCTGATGTTCCGGATCGCCCACGACGAGCCGGACCTGACCGACGTGGCGCCGGAGCTGACCGGGCTGATCCGGGCCTGTCTCGCCAAGGACCCGGCGGCCCGGCCGACCGCCGCCGAGATCGCCGAGACGCTGCCCTTCGCCGACCCGTGGCTGCCCGCCGGCGTCCTGGCCCGGCTCGGCCGGCACGCGGCGCGGCTCCTGGAGGCGGAGAGCGCGGCGAGCGCGCGGGAGGCGGCCGAGGAGACGGCCGGGCGGGCCGACGACCGCACGCGGGGCGCGGCGCCCGGCGACCGGACGGCCGGCGCGTCCGCCGGGCCGGCGACCGGGCCGGCGGCGGAGCCGCCGCGGTCCCGGTCCCGGCGGCGGGTGCTGACCGCCGCGCTCACGACCGCCGCCGTGGCGGCCGCGGCGGGCGTCGGCTACGCCCTCTGGCCGTTCGGCGGCCCGGGCACCATCCCGGACGGCCGGGGCAGCGGCTCGTCGTCGTCCTCGGCGTCGTCCTCGGCGCGGCCCGCCGGGGCGGTGCCGGCCGCCTTCCTGGGTGCCTGGGAGGGCGTCCTCCAGGGCAGCCCGGAGGTCCCCCGCGAGACCATCCGGATCGAACTCGCACAGGGCGCGCCGGGGGCCAAGACCGCCGTCTACACGCACGTCGGCGACAACCGGCTGTGCATGGGCCGCTCGCGGCTGGTCTCCGCCGACGAGGACAGGGTCGTCCTCGGCGAGTCCGACGTGACCACCAGCGTGCCCCCGCAGCGGTGCATGGCGGCCGCCCACCAGACCCTCACCCTGCGCTCCCCCGAGGTCCTCGAATGGTCCTCCGGCACCGCGAAGGCCACCTTCCACAAGGCCCGCACCGGCTCGGAGATCCTGCCCGCGAAGTACCTCGGCCGCTGGAGGATGAAGCCGCTGGTCGACGGGCCGGACGCGGACCGCTACACCGACGAGGTGACGATCACCCAGGGCGCGGTCGGCGCGACCGTCTACCGCTCGCTGAACGTCTATCCGCGGACGGACGAACAGGGCAACACGCTGGCCGACGCGGTCAACTGCACCCGGACGGCGATCCTGGCGACCACGACGCCCCCGTACGTCCTCGGCCCGATGGCCCTGGAGCCCGGCGGGGACTCCGAGTGCGTGAGCGACGACCTCGGCAGCTACATGGTCCTGACGACGTACAAGGGCGAGGAGATCCTGCAGGTCTACCCGATGGTGGACACGGAGCCGGGCGAGTACCACCGGGTGGACTGACGCGGACGCGCGAAGGGCCCGCACCCCGGCGAACCGGGATGCGGGCCCTTCGGCGTACCCGCGTGCTCCTTACAGGAAGGAGTTGATCTCGATGGTCTCGGTGCGGCCGGGGCCGACGCCGATGGCGGAGATCGGGGCGCCGGACATCTCCTCCAGCGCCTTGACGTAGTTCTGCGCGTTCTTCGGGAGATCCGCGAAGGTCTTGGCCTTCGTGATGTCCTCCGACCAGCCGGGCAGGGTCTCGTAGATCGGCTTCGCGTGGTGGAAGTCGGTCTGGGAGTACGGGAGCTCCTCGACGCGCTTGCCGTCGATCTCGTACGCGACGCAGACCGGGATCTCCTCCCAGCCGGTCAGCACGTCCAGCTTGGTGAGGAAGAAGTCGGTCAGGCCGTTGACGCGAGTGGCGTAGCGGGCGATGACCGCGTCGAACCAGCCGCAGCGGCGGTCACGGCCGGTGGTGACGCCGCGCTCGCCGCCGATGCGGCGCAGCGCCTCGCCGTCCTCGTCGAAGAGCTCGGTCGGGAACGGGCCGGCGCCGACGCGGGTGGTGTACGCCTTGAGGATGCCGATGACCCGGTTGATCTTCGTCGGGCCGACGCCGGCGCCGGTGCAGGCACCGCCGGCGGTCGGGTTCGAGGAGGTGACGAAGGGGTACGTGCCGTGGTCCACGTCCAGGAGGGTGCCCTGGCCGCCCTCGAAGAGGACGACCTTGCCCTCGTCGATGGCGTTGTTGAGGATCAGGGTGGTGTCGGCGACGTACGGCTTGATCTGGTCCGCGTACTGGAGCATCTCCTCGACGATCCGGCCGGACTCGATCGCGCGACGGTTGAAGACCTTGGCGAGGAGCTGGTTCTTCTGCTCCAGGGCCGCCTCGACCTTCTGCTCCAGGATCGACTCGTCGTACAGGTCCTGGACCCGGATGCCGACGCGGTTGATCTTGTCGGCGTAGGTGGGGCCGATGCCGCGACCGGTGGTGCCGATCTTGCGCTTGCCGAGGAACCGTTCCGTCACCTTGTCGAGGGTGACGTTGTACGGGGTGATCAGATGGGCGTTGCCGCTGATCAGCAGCTTCGACGTGTCCACGCCGCGCTCGTTCAGTCCGCTCAGCTCGGAGAGCAGGACCGCCGGGTCGACGACGACACCGTTTCCGATCACCGGGGTGCACCCCGGGGAGAGGATTCCGGAAGGGAGGAGGTGGAGCGCGTACTTCTGGTCGCCCACGACGACCGTGTGGCCGGCATTGTTGCCGCCCTGGTAACGCACCACGTAGTCCACGGATCCACCGAGCAGGTCGGTGGCCTTTCCCTTGCCCTCGTCACCCCACTGAGCACCGAGCAGCACAAGTGCGGGCACAGGCGTACACCCCTTCCGGGTGGGGCATGTCCAAGGTCAGATGGCGTACGCCGCCTCACCGGTGTGCCCCGGAATAGACGAAGCCCCTGGCGCAATAGCGCAAGGGGCTCTTGCACAAAGATGCTACCCGAGGAAGGACCGAGGTGTCGGATCACGACCAGCTGCTGGTCATCGTCGACCCGGTCGCCCGCCGAAGTGACGGCGAGTCCGTACGGATCGCGAAGGATGTTCTGTCCGCGGGCGCGGAAGCGAAGATCTGCCTGCCGGACTCCCCCGAGGAATTCTCCCGGGCCCTGTCCCGGCGCGGCTCCCGCCGCCCCGTCGTGCTCGGCGACGACCGGGCGCTGCTGCGCGCGGTGGCCCTGCTGCACCGGGACCGGGCGCCGCTCGCGCTGGTCCCGATCGGGCCGCCGGACGCGCTGGAGGTCGCGTACGGCCTCGGCGTGCCGCGCTCGGCGGTGGCGGCCGCCCGGACGGTCCTGGACGGGGCGGTGCGGAGCCTGGACCTGCTGGTGGACGACAGCGGCGGGGTGGTCCTGGGCGATCTGCGGGTGCCCGCGCTGCCCGCGCCCGCGGCCGGCAGCGCGCCCTCCGTCTGGGGGACCTGCCGCTCCCTGGTCCGCACCCTGGTGCGGACCACCGCGCCGCCGGTCCCCTCGGTGCCGGTGCACCGGCTGCGGGTGGAGGCGGACGGGGTGCTGCTGGCCGACGTGGACGCGCCGGTGGCGGCGGTGACGGCCCGCCCGGTGGACGGCGGCGGCGGTACGGCGGAGGTGACCGTGCACCCGGCCGGTCCGGCCGACGCGCCGCGCCGGGCCGTCGCGGGCACCCTGACGGTCTCCGGCCCTGACTTCCGCTACCGCGCGGACGGCCGCGTGACGGGCCCGGTGCGCCGCCGCACCTGGACGGTCCGCGCGGCGGGCTGGGGGCTCACCCTGCCCCGGGACCCGGAGCAGCCGGCCTGACCCGCTCCCCGGGGCTGCCCCGACCGGGCCCGGGCTGGTTACTGTGCACGCCGGAAGGCACGGAAGGCACGGAAGGCACGGGAGGGGCGAGGGGTGGCTGGAGTGACCGGGGTGGGCAGGGCGCGGGCGCTGGATCTGCCGGGGACGGCGGAGGAGCTGGTGGGGTACCGGCGCGGGGGCGTCCGGCTGGCGGCGGGCGGGGCCGTGCTCGCGGTCCTCGCCTTCCTCTCCTTCGCCGTTTTCCCCGAGGACCCGCCGTGGGCGGGGGACCTGGCGGGTTTCGTCTGTCTCGGCGGGTCCATGGCCGCCGTCTTCGGCCTCGTCCGCTTCCCCTATGCCCGCCGGTTCCGGCGGGTCCTGGCCGCCGGGCCCTGGTCGGCGCACCCGGCGACCGTGGTGCCCCGTGCCTGGAGCGGCGAGGGCGTCGTCCTGGCGGCGGTGGACGGCGAGGGGATGCTGCCGCTGCGGGTGATCGCGAGCCGGGCGCGCTGGCAGGTGGCCCGGCCGGTCCCGACGGGGGTGCTGTGGTGGTGCGGCGACCCGCGGAAGGGCGGGGTGCTCGCGGCGCCCGGCGGCGGGCCGCTCTTCTGGGCCAGGCCGGCCCGGGGCGCGGCCGCGCGGCGGCTGCTGGCCGCCGCCGAGGAGGCGCGCCTGTCGGCGCTGCCGGTGCCGGCCCCGCCGCAGGCCGGGCCCGAGGCCCCCGGCGCTCCCGCGACGCGGACCCCCGTGCCGTCCTACGCGCGGTTCGCCGCCCATGCCGGGGCCTGGGCGGCGACGCCCCGGCGCCGGGAGCGGAGGCGGCGCCCCGAGCCGGACGTGCGGACGGTGCCGTGGTGGCGGGTGCGGGCGCTGCGGAGGACGGGCGGACTGAACGAGGTGGGGATCGGCCTGATCGGCCTCGCGCTCTACGGCGGGCTGACGGCGATGGACGTGGTCTGGCCGGAGGAGGGCGCGGACGGGTCGGTGTCCACGGGCCGCCTGGTCCTGCTGACAGCCTCCGTGGCCTGGACCCTGTGGGCCGCCTTCCAGGTGTGGAACCGGGGGCTGCCGGTCGTGCGGGTCCTGGTGCGGGCCGCGCTCGCCCCCGTACCCGTCGAGCGGCGGTACGCGCTGGTGCCCGCGCCGGTCGGCGAGGGCGCCGCGCTGGTGGTCTTCCCCGCGCACGGCGGGCCGGACGACCGGCCCGAGGGGGTGCTGCCGCTGCTGCCGCCGGAGGGGCCGGTGGAGCCCGCCGGCACGGTGGAGCTGCGCGGCTGGCTGGACCGGGACGGGCAGGACGGGGACGGTGACGCCGTGGTGGTGGCCTGGTGCGGCGGGCGGCCGCTGTGGCCCGCCGGGCCGTACCTGGAGGCCGGTACGGCGGACGGAGCGGAGCTCCTGGAGGCCATGGCCGAGCTGCTGGAGACCGGGCCGGCGCCGGAGCCGACGCCGGGGCCCGGGGCTCAGGGCTGAGCCGTCGCCCGGGGTGCCGTTCCGGCGGCCTCCCGGGCCGCCTTCCGCTCCCGCCAGCGGTCCATCAGGACGAGCATCTCCTCCTGCATGAAGGCGAAGAAGTCGGCGGTCTCGGCCGTGCGGGCGCCGGCCGCCGTGTCGGGGCCGAGGGTGTCGGCGCCGTCGCGGAGGACCTTCTCCCAGCGGGTCAGGACCTGGTCGCGGCGGGTGAAGGTCTCGTACCAGATCTCGTTGTGGAGCACGTACCGCTCGCGCCGGGTGCCCGGTTCGCGTTCGCGGGCGACCATGCCGACCTGGGTGAGGTAGCGGACCGCGCCGGAGACGGCGGCCGGGCTGATCCTGAGCTGTTCGGCGAGCTCCGCCGAGGTCAGCGAGGCGGTCTCGGAGGCGAGCAGCGCGGCGAAGACCCGCGCGGCCATCCGCTGCATGCCCGCCTCGGTCAGCTCCGCGGCGAACCGCTCGACGAAACGGGACACGGTTTCCTCGTCGCTCTTGGTCATGGCTTCATCGTCTCCCTCGCTCGCACCTCGTCACCGACTTTATACGCTTCCTTAACTTCACAAATTTGTGAAATGAGCGTACGTTCCGAAGCATGACGAACGCCATCAGCGTCGCCGGACTCCACAAGTCCTTCGGCCGCACGCACGCCCTCGACGGACTCGACCTCACCGTCGCCACCGGCGAGGTCCACGGCTTCCTCGGCCCCAACGGCGCCGGGAAGTCCACCACCATCCGCGTCCTCCTCGGGCTGCTGCGCGCCGACTCCGGCACCGTCCGGCTGCTCGGCGGCGACCCCTGGGCCGACGCCGTCGCCCTCCACCGGCGCCTCGCGTACGTGCCCGGCGACGTCACCCTCTGGCGCAACCTCTCCGGCGGCGAGGTGATCGACCTGTACGGGCGGCTGCGCGGCAACGGCCTCGACAAGTCCCGCCGCGCGGAGCTGATCGAGCGCTTCGAGCTCGACCCCACCAAGAAGGGCCGCACCTACTCCAAGGGCAACCGGCAGAAGGTCGCCCTCGTCGCCGCCTTCGCCTCCGACGCCGAACTCCTCGTCCTCGACGAACCCACCAGCGGCCTCGACCCGCTGATGGAGGAGGTCTTCCAGGACTGCGTCCGCGAGGCCCGCGACCGGGGCCGCACCGTCCTGCTCTCCAGCCACATCCTCAGCGAGGTCGAGACCCTCTGCGACCGGGTCTCCATCGTCCGCAAGGGACACACGGTGGAGTCCGGTTCGCTCGCCGAGCTGCGCCACCTCACCCGCACCAGCGTCACCGCCGAACTCGCCGGCGCCCCCGAGGGCCTGGACCGCCTGACCGGCGTCCACGACCTGCACGTCGAGGGCCGCAGGGTCCGCCTCCAGGTCGACACCGACAAGCTCGACCCGGTCCTCGCCGCGCTCCTCGCCGCCGGCGTCCGCTCGCTCACCAGCACCCCGCCCACCCTGGAGGAGCTCTTCCTCCGCCACTACGCGGACGAAGAGGTGGCCTCATGACCGCGCTCGCCGGCACCGGCACCCTCACCCGGCTCGCGCTCCGCCGCGACCGGCTGACCATCCCCCTCTGGGCCCTGGTCACCGGCGGCCTCGTCGCCTCCGGACCCGGCTCCTTGGAAGGGCTGTACGGGACGGCCGCGGCGCGCGCCGAACTCGCCGCCTCCATGACCGCCAACAGCTCCATGCGCTCCCTCTACGGGCCGGTCTTCTCCGACTCCCTCGGCGGGCTCGTCGCCTGGCGCTTCGGCACCTTCGCCGCCGTCCTCGCCGCCGTCGCCTCGCTGATCGTCGTCGTCCGGCACACCCGCGAGGAGGAGGAGACGGGCCGTCAGGAACTGCTCTCCGCCGGGGCGGTGGGCCGCCGCGCGCCGCTCACCTCCGCACTGCTCGCCGCGCTGACGCTCAACGCCGCCGCCGCGCTCCTGATCGTCGCCGGGCTGGCCGGCCAGGGCCTCGCCGGGGCGCTCGCGCTCGGCCTCGCCGTCGGCGGCACCGGCATGGTCTTCGCGACCGTCGCCGCGCTCGCCGCGCAGCTCACCGAGAGCGCCCGGCTCGCCAAGGGCATCGCGGGCGGCGTCCTCGGCCTCGCGTTCGTCCTGCGCGCGGCGGGCGACTCCGGGGACGCCTCCGGCTCCTCCGTCCTCACCTGGCTCTCCCCCGTCGGCTGGGCCGAGAACGTCCGCGCCTACGGCGGGGAGCGGTGGTGGGTGCTGCTGCTGATCGCCGCCGCCGTGCTCGCCCAGACGGTCCTCGCGTACGGGCTCACCGCCCGCCGTGACGTCGGCGCCTCCTTCCTCGCCACCCGGCCCGGCCCGGCCACCGGCCGGCTCGCCTCCGCCGGGGCGCTCGCCCTCCGCCTCCAGCGCGGCGCGCTGATCGGCTGGGGGCTCGGCTTCCTGCTCGGCGGGCTGGTCTTCGGCGGCATGGCCGAGGGGGCGGCGGAGCTGGTCGGCGACAACGAGAAGGCCCGGGAGATCTTCGAGCGGATGGGCGGCCAGGCCGCGCTCACCGACGCCTTCCTCGCCACGATGGTCTCCCTCTTCGGGATGCTCGCCGCGCTGTACGCGGTCGGCGCGGTGCTGCGGGCGCACACCGAGGAGACCTCCGGCCGCGCCGAACCCCTGCTCGCCGGCTCCCTCGGCCGGCTCCGCTGGGCGGCGGGCCACCTCGTCCCCGCGTTCGCCGGCTCGGCGCTGATCCTCCTCGCGGCGGGCCTCGGGCTCTCCCTCGGCTTCGGCGGCTCGTACGGGCCCGTCCTCGGCGCGGCGCTCGCCCAGCTGCCGGCCGTGTGGACGCTCGCGGGCGTGGCGACGCTGCTGTGGGGCGCGCTGCCGCGGGCGGCGGGCGCCGGCTGGGCCGCCGCCGGACTCTGCCTGGCGCTCGGCTGGATCGGCCCGGCGCTGGACCTCCCGCAGGCGGTCCTGGACGTCTCCCCCTTCGCCCACCTGCCCAAGCTGCCGGGCCCGGAGGCGGCCTGGACCCCGGTCCTCCTCCTCACCGCCCTGGCGGCGGCCCTCACCGCGGCCGGCCTGGCGGCCCTGCGCCGCCGCGACCTCCAGGTCTGACGGGCTCAGACCTCCACGAGCAGCGACTCGAAGCCGCGGATCACGTAACCGGGTTTCCGGACGGGGTCCGCGGCGAGCCGCATCCCCGGCGCCTGCCGCAGCAACTCGCCGAGGACCGAGGCGAGTTCGAGGCGGGCCAGCGGCGCGCCCAGGCAGTAGTGGATGCCCGCGCCGAAGGAGACGTGGGGGTTGTCCGCACGGGCCAGGTCCAGCTCGTCCGCGGTGGGGCCGAAGCGGGCCGGGTCGCGGTTGGCGGAGCCGAAGAGGAGCGCGACCTCCGCGCCGCGGGGGACGACGGTCCCGCCGATCTCGATGTCGTCGAGGACCCAGCGCTCGAACATCTGCAGCGGCGTGTCGTACCGGAGCAGTTCGTCCACAGCTGTGGACAACTTTTCGGAATCCGAGGACAGGGCCGAGGCCAGGGCGGCGTCCCACCTCCCGTGCCGCAGCAGCGTCCACACCCCGCCCGTCGCGGTGTTCACCGTCGCCTCGTGCCCCGCGTTCAGCAACAGCACGCAGGTGGAGATCATCTCCTGCTCGGTCAGCTCCTCGACCCCGATCAGCGCCGAGACCAGGTCGTCGCCCGGATCGGACCGCCGCCGCGCGATCAGCTCCCGCAGATAGCCGGAGAACTCGATCGACGCCCGGACCGCCCGCCGGGCCGTCTCCTCCGACGGGTTCAGCTCGAACATCCCGCAGATCGCCGCCGACCAGGGCCGCAGCATGGCCCGCTCCTCGTCCTCCTCCGGGACGCCGAGCATCGCGGCGATCACCGCGACCGGCAGCGGCTCGGCGACCGCCGCCTGGAGGTCGCCGCCGCCCGCCGCCACCAGTTCGCCGACCAGGCCGGCGGCCAGCTCCCGTACCGTCGGGGCCAGCTTCTCCACCGTCCTCGGCGTGAACGCCTTCGACACCAGGCGCCGGATCCGGGTGTGGTCGGCGCCCTCCAGGTCGAGCAGCCCGTGGTCGTTGAGGGTGTGGAAGGGCTCGTGCAGCGGGTCGGGGGCGGTGCGCCCGAACTCCTCGTGGCCGAAGCGGTGGGTGTACGTCCGCCCCAGCCGCCGGTCCCGCAGCAGCGCCGACACGTCCTCGTGGTGCGGGACCAGCCACTGGCGGGTGGGCCCGTACCAGTGCGCCCGCCCGGCCTCCCGCAGCGCGGCGTACGCGGGGTACGGGTCGGCGACGAACTCCGGGGACCAGGGGTCGAATGCGGCGGCGGCGTCCATGGCAGGGACGCTACCGCCGCCCGGACGCTAGCGCCCGACCTGGACCAGCCGTGCCTCGTACGCGAAGACCGCCGCCTGCGTCCGGTCGCGCAGGCCCAGCTTCACCAGGATGCGGCTGACGTGCGTCTTGATCGTCGACTCGGCGACGACGAGGTGGGCGGCGATCTCCTGGTTGGACAGGCCCTGGGCGATCAGCACCAGGACCTCCGTCTCGCGCTCGGTGAGTTCGCCGATCTGGGCGACGGCGGGCGCCTTCGGCGCGGTGTCGGCGGACTTCGCGAACTCGGTAATGAGCCGCTTCGTCACGGTCGGCGCGAGCAGCGCCTCCCCGGCCGCGACGACCCGGACGCCCTCGGCGAGCTGCCGCGCGGAGGCGTCCTTGAGCAGGAAGCCGGAGGCGCCGGCGCGCAGCGCCTGGTAGACGTACTCGTCGAGGTCGAAGGTGGTCAGGACGAGCACCTTGGCGTCCGCGTCGGCGGCGACGATCTCCCGGGTGGCGTCGATGCCGTTCAGCTCGGGCATCCGGATGTCCATGAGCACCACGTCCGGGCGGAGCGCGGCGACCTGGGCGACCGCCTCCCGGCCGTTGACGGCCTCTCCGACGACCTCGATGTCGGGCATCGCGCCGAGCAGCACGGAGAAGCCCTCGCGGACCATGATCTGGTCGTCGACGATCAGCACCCTGATCACTGGTCGGTCCCTTCCCGCTGGACGGGGACGAAGACGGCGACCTCGTAGCCGCTGTCCTCGGTCGGCCCGTCGGTCATCTCGCCACCGAGCATCGTGACACGCTCCCGCATGCCGGTGATGCCGTGCCCCGCCCCCGGTGACGGCTTGACGAGGCCGCGCGCCGGGCCGTTGGCGATCCGCAGGCCGAGGCCGCCGAGGACATGGCTGACCTCGACCTTCGCCGGGGCGCCGGGCGCGTGCCGCAGCACGTTCGACAGGGCTTCCTGGACGATCCGGTACGCGGACAGCTCCACGCCCTGCGGCAGTTCGCGCACCGCGCCGGTCACCGTCATGGTCACGTCGAGGCCGGCCTCCCGGACGTTGGCGACGAGGCCGTCGAGGTCGGCGAGGGTCGGCTGCGGGGCGTCGGGGGCCTCGTAGTCCTCGGCGCGGACGACCCCGAGGATGCGGCGCAGCTCGGTGAGGGCGGCGACCGCGTTCTCCCGGATGGTGCGGAACGCCTGCTCCAGCTCCGGCGGCGGGTTCTCCACCCGGTAGGGCGCGGCCTCGGCCTGGATGGCGACCACCGACATGTGATGGGCGACGACGTCGTGCAGCTCGCGGGCGATGGTGGTGCGCTCTTCGAGCAGGGTCCGCTTGGACCGCTCGACGGCGGTGACGGTCTGCTGGGCGGTGACCTCCCGCGCGGCCTGGCGGCGGATCTGGACGACGGCGATGACCAGCAGGAAGAGGGCGGAGAAGAAGAGCATCTCGGCGCCGTTGGAGCCGTATCCCGAGCCCATGCTCAGGAAGAGGGAGGTGAAGGTGGCGTACGCGGCGGTGACCAGCCACATCCAGGCCGCGGTCCGGGGCCCGGTCCGCATGGCGACGATCACCAGGACGAAGAGGTGGGCGGCGAAGGAGTTCGGCGCCCAGGGCCAGCCGTCGTACCCGCTCAGATAGGCGACGAAGGGCGTCGAGCCCATCGACAGCCAGAAGGCCGGCGCGGTGCGGACCAGGGTGAGGAGCACGGCGGCCGCCGGCACCCCGCAGGAGACCAGGGCGACCGGCCCGACGGAGTCGTTGACCTCGTCGAAGCCGATGAGGAAGGTCACCAGGGTGAGGAAGCCGATCACCGCGTGCGGCAGCAGCACGGCGTGCGGGCGCAGCCGCCGGGGCAGGAAGCGCAGGGCGGGGCTGTCCGGGGTGAGCCGGGGCAGCGGGCGGTAGGAGAGGGCGTCGCCGGAGAGGTCGTCGCGCAGACCGCCGAGGGCGTCCAGCGTCATGCGGAGCTCGGGGCTGCGGCTGCCCGTGTCGGGGGTCTGTGTCGGGTTCACGCCGTCCACGGTACGGAAGGCCCGGGGAGGCCCGCGTCCGGCTGGATACGGATCCCGGGCCGTCCCCCTTGAGTACTACACGGGCCCCGGCGGCTCAGAACGCGAGCTGCGCGAGCTCCTCCGCGACCACCGCGCAGGCGTCGGCCGCCGGGTCGATCAGCGGGAAGTGGCCGACGTCCTCCAGGAGCGTCAGGCCGACCGTCTCGCCCGCCTTCGCCGCCGCCTCCACGAAGGCGTCCGCGACCTCGGCGGGGACGACGACGTCCTCGCGGCCCTGGACGAGGGTGGTGGCGATGCCGGTGGGCAGCAGCCGCGCCGGGTCGGTGGCGGCGGCCCGCTCCTCGTACGCCGCCTCGCCGCCGAGCAGCTGGGTGACCGCCCCGCCGCAGACGTCGAGTTCGCGGGCGCGCTCGAAGTGCCCGATCGGGGCGAGGGCGACGACGCCGCGCAGCGCGGGCGCCTCGGGCAGCCGCCAGGGGGAGCCGGCCGGCAGCACGTGCCGGGCGGCGGCCCACAGGGCGAGCTGGCCGCCGGCCGAGTGCCCGGTGAGGACCGTGCGGTGCGGGTCGGCGCCCGGCAGGTGGGCGGCGGCGAGGTCCGGCAGCGCGTCGAGGGCGGCGGCGACGTCGTCGAAGGTCTCCGGCCAGCGGCCGGCGACCGGGGCCGTGCCGCCCTGGTGGGGCAGGCCGGGGCCGCGCCGGTACTCGACGCTGGCGACGGCGAAGCCGCGGCGGGCGAGGAAGTCCGCGAAGGGGCTGATGTGCAGGCGGTCGTAGGGGGCCCGCCAGGCGCCGCCGTGCAGGACGACGACGAGCGGGGCGCGTCCGGCGCCGGTCCTGGGGGCGTAGAAGTCGACGATCTGGTCCGGGTGTTCGCCGTACGCGGCGGTGGCGTCGGGCGGGACGGCCGGGTGCGAGAAGGCCGATGCCTCTTCGGCGGCGTCGCGCGCGGCGGGGTCCGGCATGGAGTGTTCCAACCTCTCGGTGACGGGGCCGAATCGGCCTGACCTGCGGGGACCGTATCAGGGTCCGGGCCCCGCAGATCAGGTGAAGATCCGACCTGACGACCGGTCACCGGCCGTCCACCGACGGTGATTCGGCGCCGTTACGGGGCCGGAGTCGCCGCCAGCACGTCGGCGAGGACGCGGGCCGCCTTCTCGGTGTCCGCGAAGCCGACGTACAGCGGGGTGAAGCCGAACCGCAGGAGGCCGGGGCGCAGGTCGCCCACGACGCCGCGCCGGATCAACTCCGGCATGACGGCGGCCGCGTCCGCGCAGGCCAGCCCGACCTGGCTGCCGCGCTCGGCGTGCGCCTCGGGGGTGATCGGCGTGACCCGGCCCTCGGGGACGTACGCCCGCAGGCACTCCAGGAAGAAGTCCGTGAGGGCGAGGGACTTGGCGCGGACGGCGTCGACCGTGACCCCGTCCCACACGTCGAGCGCCGCCTCCAGGGCCAGCATGGACAGGATGTCCGGGGTGCCGACGCGGCCCTTGACGGCGCCGCCCGCGGGCTTGTAGCCGGAGTCCATGCCGAAGGGGTCGGCATGCGAGGTCCAGCCCGGCAGCGGCGTGTCGAAGCGGTCCTGGTGACGCTCGGCGACGTACAGGAACGCGGGCGAACCGGGGCCGCCGTTGAGGTACTTGTAGGTGCAGCCGACGGCCAGGTCCACGCCGTGCGCGTCGAGGCCGACGGGCAGGGCGCCGACGCTGTGGCACAGGTCCCAGACGGCGAGCGCGCCCGCCGCGTGGAGGGCGGCGGTGGTGCCGGGCAGGTCGTGGAGGCGGCCGGTGCGGTAGTCGACGTGGTTGACGAGCGCGAGCGCCGTCCGGTCGTTCGCCGCGGCGGGGATGTCGGCCGGGTCGAGGGCCACGATCCGGTGACCGGTCATCCGGGCCGCGGACTCCGTGATGTACCCGTCCGTGGGAAAGGTCGACGCGTCCACGAGGATCTCGTCGCGTCCCTCCCCCGCGAGCCGGGTCGCCGCGACGACCGCCTTGAAGACGTTCACGCTGGTCGAGTCGCCGACGACGATCTGGCCCGGGGCGGCGCCGGCGAGCGGGGCGATCCGGTCGCCGATCCGCTCGGGGGCGGTCCACCAGCCCGACTCGTCCCAGGAACGGATCCGCAGCTCGCCCCACTCGCGGCCGATGACCTCGGCCATCCGGGCGGGGACGTGCGCGGGGAGCGCGCCGAGCGAGTTGCCGTCGAGGTAGACGGTGGCGTCGTCGAGGGCGAACAGGGCGCGGTGGCCGGCGAGCGGGTCGGCGGCGTCGAGCTCCAGGGCTCGCTCGTACAGGTCAGACATGGCTGCGGGCCGTCCAGAGCTCGGGGAACACGTTCTTCTGGGCGCGCTTCTCCAGCCAGGCCACGCCCGCGGAGCCGCCGGTGCCCGTCTTGGCGCCCATCGCGCGCCGGGTCGCCACCAGGTGGTCGTTGCGCCATCGCCAGACCAGTTCGGCGACGTCGCTGAGCGCCTCGCCGAGGCGGACCAGCTCCTCGTTCTCCTCCGGCGCCGCGTAGAGCCCCGCCCACACGGCCTCGACCTGCGGCGACGGCTCGTAGCGCCGGGTGAGGTCGCGGCCGAGGACGGACGGCGGGACCGGCAGGCCGCGCCGGGCGAGCAGGCCGAGCACCTCGTCGTACAGGCTCGGCTCGTGCAGCGCCTTCTCCAGCTCGGCGTGGACGCGGGGCGCGCCCCGGTGCGGGACGAGCATGGACGCCGACTTCTCGCCGAGCAGGAACTCCATGCGGCGGTACATCGCCGACTGGAAGCCGGAGCCCTCGCCGAGGGCGCCGCGGTAGGAGTTGAACTGGGCGGGGGTGAGCTGGGCGAGCGGGCGCCAGGAGTGGTTGAGCGCCTCCAGCTCGCGCACCGAGCGCTTCAGCGCGTCGACGGCGACCGGCAGTCGGTCCTCGCGCAGGGCGCGGCTCGCGGTCTCCCACTCGTGGACGATGACGGTGAACCACAGCTCCATGACCTGGGTGGTGACCAGGAAGACCATCTCGCCGGGGTCGTCCGAGCGGAGGTGCTGGAGGTGGGTGAGGACGTCCGCCTGGACGTAGTCCTCGTACGGTGTGGTGCCCGCGAAGTCGAGGTTCGGCGTCGCCTCGGACGCCTCGTCTGCCGCGGTGGAATCCGGAGAACCCGGGAAGAGTGACATCGCTGTCTCCTCGGTACGCACTACCGGGTAGCGGTCTGCTCCACCGCGCACGACCCTCCGCTCGGTGCGGAAGGGCGCCACGGGAGCCCCGGTCCCCTCAGGAGGCGTGCTGCGTCGCGCGCCGTCCCATGCGCATCATGACACGATCGGACCGGTGATGTAGACCCCGTCTTCGTCATACGGAAAAGCGTTCGAACGACAGCCGTTGAGGCCCTTGATCTGCTGCATCATCGCGGGCGCGAGCTTGCCGGGACCGCCGCAGCCCATGTGCTGCCGGATGCCGATCTCGTGCCCGACCTCGTGGTTGATGATCAGGTGCCGGTACTCCTCCGGCGGCCCCGCGAAGGTCGGCGAGCCCAGCATCCACCGCTTGAGGTTCACCACCACCCCGTCGGTGGTCTCGCAGTTCAGCTCGCCGTGGGTGTTGAGGCCCTGCCGGGCGCAGAGCGCGTCCGCCGTGTCGGGGGTGGCGATCCGGATCACGAAGTCGGCGTTCGACTCGACCAGCTGGAAACGGCCCCGGCCGTGCGCGGCCCAGCTGCGCGGATGGGCCAGGATCGCCTCGATCTCCTCGGCGGTCCGCCGGGCCGAGAGGTCGACCCCCTCCTCGACCTGCACCCGGTACCGGCGCAGCGTGCCGCTCTCCCCGGTGACGGTGCCGGAGGAGGAGGCGGTGGTGAAGGTGCCCCGGCCGGACTGCGGCACGGCCACGGACTTCTCACGGGTCGCCGTCGGCGTCGGCTTCGGTTTCGGCTTGACGGTGGGCTTCGGCCGGGGCTTCGGCGAGGCCGTGCGGGTCGGCGTCGGGGAGGCCGCCGTCGGCGCGGGCGCCGCCGGCGCCTCGGACGCCGGGGCCTTGGCCGCGCCGTCGCGCAGCTCCGCCTCGCTCTGGAAGTGCGCGAGCGCCACGCCCGCGCCGAGCGAGACGCCCATCAGGACCAGGGTCGACAGGACGAGCCGGCCGCGGCGCGTGACACGCGTCCCCCCGCGGCGGCTCCTCCCGCTATGTCGGTTCTGTCGGCGCCGGTCAGGCGCTCCCCGCTTGCCCACGACAGTTTCCCCCCTGCTTCAGGCCGGTCCGGGGGATCGTACCGGCCGGGGGGAGGCGATCAGCCGAGGGTGTCGGCCGCGGTCTGCGACGAGTCCCGCAGGAAGGTCGTGCAGCGCTCGTACTCGGCCTGCTCGCCGATCTCCCCCGCGGCCCGCGCCAGCGCGTGCAAGGCCCGCAGGAAGCCGCGGTTCGGCTCGTGCTCCCACGGCACCGGGCCGTGGCCCTTCCAGCCGTTGCGCCGCAGCGCGTCCAGCGCCCGGTGGTAGCCGGTCCTGGCGTAGGCGTACGACTCCACCACGCGCCCCGCCTCGAACGCGTCGTCCGCGAGCTGCGCCCACGCCAGCGAGGAGGTCGGGTACTTCGCGGCCACGTCCGCCGGGGCGGTGCCCTGCGCCAGCAGCTCGCGCGGCTCGGGCTCGTCGGGCAGCAGGGTGGGCGCGGGCCCGCCCAGCAAGTTCTCATGGATAGCCATCCCCCCAGTCTGCCGCACGCCCGTGCGCGCGGCGGCCGGGTTCAGGGGGTGCCCGGGTCGAGCGGCGGGGCGGTCACCGCGCAGTGCGTCCGGCACCCGGGGTGGCAGCCCGGGTGCTCGGGGGTCCGCATGGTCGTCCAGGCGAGCGCCGCGCCCACCACCAGCACCCCGGCGCAGATCGGCATCGCCCGGTCGAACGTCGCGTCGAACTCGGTCGCCGAGCGGTACGCCTCCGGCCCCATCCCGGTCAGCAGCGGCAGCGCCGCCACCGCGACGAGCCCGGCCGCCCGGGCCGCCGCGTTGTTGATGCCGCTCGCCAGACCGGCCCGGGAGACGTCCACCGAGGCGAGCACGGTCGCGGTCAGCGGGGCGACCAGGGCCGTCATGCCGAGCCCCAGCACGACGAGGGCCGGCAGCACGTCCCGTACGTACGAGGCGTCCTCCCCGACCCGCGTCATCAGCAGCATCCCGGCGGCGCACAGCAGCGGGCCGACGGTCAGCGGGACGCGCGGCCCGATCCGCTCCCCCAGCTCGCCGGAGCGCGCGGAGAGCAGCAGCATCAGGACGGTGGTGGGCAGCAGGGCCGTCCCGGCGGCGAGGGCGGAGTAGCCCGAGACCACCTGGAGCTGGATCACGGCGAGGAAGAAGAAGCCGCCGAAGGCCGCGTACACGCAGAGCGTCACCAGGTTCACGGCGGTGAAGAGCCGGGACCGGAAGATCGACGGCGGCACCATCGCGGCCTCGCCCCGCCGCCGCTCCACCAGCGCGAAGGCGACCCCGACCAGCGCCCCCACCGCCCCCGGCCACCACACCGCGCCGATCAGCGCGTAGGTGACGAGGCCGAGCGCCGCCGCGCCGAGCACCGCCCCGAGCACGTCGAAGCGGCCGTGCGCGGTCTCGTCCCGGGACTCGGGGACGTGCCGCAGCGCGACCGGCACGCAGAGCGCGGCGAGCGGCACGTTGAGCAGGAAGACCCACCGCCAGCCGGGCCCGTCGACGAGCCACCCGCCGACGAACGGGCCGATCGCGGCCCCGACCCCGCCGAAGCCGGACCAGAGGCCGACCGCCCGGGCCCGGTCGTCCGGGTGGAAGCTCGCCTGGATCAGCGCGAGCGACCCCGGGGTGAGCAGCGCCCCGCCGACGCCCTGGAGGGCGCGGGCGGCGATGAGGACGCCGGCGTTCGGGGCGAGCCCGCAGAGCAGCGAGGCGAGGGCGAACCAGACGACGCCGACGACGAAGACCCGCCGCCGCCCGTACCGGTCGCCGAGCGACCCGCCGAGCAGGATGAGCCCGGCCAGCGTCAGCATGTACGCGTTGACGGTCCACTGGAGGACGGCGAGGTCGGCGCCGAGGTCCTCGCCGATGTGCGGCAGCGCCACGTTGACGACGGTCGAGTCGAGCAGCGCCATACCGGACCCGAGGACGGTGGTGAAGACGATCCACCGCCCCGTCCCGGACGCCATCCGCACCTCGGTACCGGCCGCGCTCATGCCTGCATGGTCCCGCGTTCCGGCTCCGGCTGCCTCCTCAGCCCCGGTCGGTGCGCATCCGTGCCGCGGCCCTGACCAGGGCGTCCACGCCCCGTTCGGCCTTGGCGCGCGAACAGCCGACGTTGAGCCGGACGAAGCCGGGGGTCCCGTAGGTGCCGCCCGGCATGATCGCCACCTTCTCGGTCCCGACCAGCTCCGCCTGGAGCCGGTCCTCGTCGACGCCGAGCGGCCGGAGGTCGATCCAGGCGAGGTAGCCGGCCTGCGGCGGCCGCCACTCCACGCCGGGAAGGCCCGCCGCGAGCCGGTCCGCGATCATCGCCATCGTGCCGGCGACATAGCCGCGCAGCGCGTCCAGCCACGGTCCGCCGTGCCGGTAGGCGGCGATGTGGGCGGTGAGCGAGAGGACCGCCGGGGAGGCGAGGCCCTCGCCGGTCTCCATCCGGCGGACGAACGCCGCCCGCTCCTCCGGGTCGCCGACGAAGCCGTACGAGCCGGAGAGCGCCGGGAAGTTGAACGCCTTGGTGCCGGAGGTCACGAGCGCCCAGCGCCGGTCGCCGCCGGCCTCCGCGATCCGGGTCCACGGGATGTGCCGGTGCCCGTCGGCGGTGAGGTCCGCGTGGATCTCGTCGCTGACCACGGGCACGCCGTACCGCCGGGCGAGCCGCGCGAAGCCGGTCAGCTCCTCCTCCGTCCACACCCGCCCGGTGGGGTTGTGCGGGGAGCAGAGCAGCAGCATCGTGCTGTCCGGCCGGGCCAGCTCCCGCTCCAGCGCGGCCGTGTCCCCGACCGGGACCCCGCGCAGTTCGCGGCCGAGACCGGTGACGGCCTTGCGGAAGCCGTCGTAGGTGGGGGTGTGGGTGACGACGCCGTCGCCCGGGCGGGTCCACATCCGCAGCAGCTGGGAGACCTGGTTGAGCACGGAGGGCGCGTACACCAGCGCCTCGGTGTCGACGGCGGTGCCGTACCGGCTCGCGTACCAGTGGCGTATCGCCTCGCGGAAGCCGTCGTCCCCGCCGAGCCGCCAGTCGGTGTAGCCGAAGACGCCGTGGTCGACGCGGGCGCGCAGCGCGTCGAGGACCTCGGGCGGGGAGGCGAAGTCCATGTCGGAGATGGTGAAGGGGAGCAGGTCGGGGACGCCGAAGCGGTCCGTGATGCCGTCCCACTGGACCGACCAGGTGCCCCGCCGGTCCGGTGTCTCGTCGAAGTCGTACAACGCCACTCTCCTCGGGGTGCGCGAAGGGCCCGGCACCCACGCGGGGGTGCCGGGCCCTTCGGTCACGGCTGTTACTTCAGCTTCTTGCCGGCCGAGCGCAGCGCCTCGCACGCCTCGGTGACGCGCGCGGCCATGCCGGCCTCGGCGAGCTTGCCCCAGGTGCGCGGGTCGTAGGTGGACTTCTTGCCGACCTCGCCGTCGACCTTCAGGACGCCGTCGTAGTTGCGGAACATGTGGTCCACGACCGGACGGGTGAAGGCGTACTGGGTGTCGGTGTCGAGGTTCATCTTGACCACGCCGTTCTCGATGGCGGTGGCGATCTCCTCGGCGGTCGAGCCGGAGCCGCCGTGGAAGACGAAGTCGAACGGGGACGCCTGGCCGAACTTCTCGGCGACGCCGGCCTGGAGGTCCTTGAGGAGCTCGGGGCGGAGCACGACGTTGCCCGGCTTGTAGACGCCGTGCACGTTGCCGAAGGAGGCGGCGAGCAGGTAGCGGCCCTTCTCGCCCAGGCCCAGGGCCTCGGCGGTGCGGATCGCGTCGTCGACGGAGGTGTACAGCTCGTCGTTGATCTCGTGGCTGACGCCGTCCTCCTCGCCGCCGGTCGGGGTGATCTCGACCTCGAGGATGATCTTGGCGGCGGCGGCCTTGGCGAGCAGCTCCTGGCCGATGGCCAGGTTGTCGGCCAGGGTCTCGGCGGAGCCGTCCCACATGTGCGACTGGAAGAGCGGGTTCCGACCTGCCTTGACGCGCTCGGCGGAGATGTCGAGCAGCGGGCGGACGTAGCCGTCCAGCTTGTCCTTCGGGCAGTGGTCCGTGTGCAGCGCGACGGTGATGTCGTACTTCGCGGCGACGATGTGGGCGAACTCGGCCAGGGCGACGGCGCCCGTGACCATGTCCTTGCTGTACTGGCCGCCCAGGAACTCGGCGCCACCGGTCGAGATCTGGATGATGCCGTCGCTCTGGGCCTCGGCGAACCCGCGCAGCGCCGCGTGGAGGGTCTGGGACGAGGTCACGTTGATGGCCGGGTAGGCGAACTTGCCAGCCTTCGCCCGGTCGAGCATCTCGGCGTAGACCTCGGGGGTTGCGATGGGCATTCGTCCGCTCCTTGTGATGTGCGGGTGTGGGCGTTGCTTTGTCCCTGACCTAGGGGCGACGTCATCGTCGGTGCCATCTTTCCAGACTCTTGTGCGGGCTCCCACGGGCGGCGCATGCCGAAGGGCGGGGTGTTTCACGTGAAACACCCCGCCCTTCGGGAAAAGCCCAGGTCAGAACCGCATTCGCCGGGGTCCGGGACCTAAGTCACGACTTCGCGGCGGTTCCTCCGTGCGACTACGCGAGACCGAGCTCGTCGAGCGCGTAGGCGTAGAGGTACGGGACGCCCGCCGTGCCGCTGATCTTCTCGCCGGCGCCGGTGGCGCGGTCCACGATCGTGGCGACGGCGACGACCTCGGCGCCGGCCGCGCGGGCCGCCTCGACGGCGGTCAGCGGGGAGCCGCCGGTGGTGGAGGTGTCCTCGACGATCAGGACCCGGCGGCCCTTGATGTCCGGGCCCTCGACCTGGCGCTGCATGCCGTGGGCCTTGGCGGCCTTGCGGACGACGAAGGCGTCCAGGCGCTCGCCGCGCGCGGCGGAGGCGTGCAGCATCGAGGTGGCGACGGGGTCGGCGCCCAGGGTGAGGCCGCCGACCGCGTCGAAGTCGAGGTCCTTGACCAGGTCGAGCATGACCTGGCCGACCAGCGGCGACGCCGCCCCGTCCAGCGTGATCCGGCGCAGGTCCACGTAGTAGTCGGCTTCCAGACCCGAGGAGAGGGTCACCTTGCCGTGCACCACGGCCTTGTCCTTGATCTGCTGGAGCAGTTCAGCGCGTACGTCAGTCATGCGCAGCAGCTTAAAGCCGCTGCCAGGCCCAGACGCTCTCGACCTCCAGCGGGTCGATGGGGGTGACCAGGCGCGGGTGGGTGTTGAGGCCGTTCGGCGGGCCGGACTGCGGCTCGACGCAGACCGCGTCCGCGGGCTCGTCGTAGATCACGACCCACTCGGCGCGGCTGGTGACCTTCAGCTCCAGCTCGCCCGGCCAGGTGAGGGTGACGTCGACGCCGTCGGGCATGCCGAAGCAGTCGTCCCACGGCCCGGGGAGGGGGGCGATGCGCCGGCCGGTGGGCAGGTGGTCGTCGCCGCGCTCCTCCTGCCAGCCGGGCGTGAAGCCGATCGTCACGTCCTCGCCGCCCTGCCCGAGGTTCCGCAGGAACCAGGGGTGCCAGCCGGCCTGCGCCGGGAAGGAGTCGTCGTACGCCTCCACCCCGAACCGCAGCGTCAGCCGGTCCTCGGCCAGTTCGAGGACCTGGGTGACCCGGCCCTTGTACGGCCACGGGTCGCCGAGCTCGCAGGTGAGGACGGCCTCCGCGGCGGAGGCCCGGGCCACCGTCCAGGCCCGGTCGCGGACGGTGCCGTGGATGGCGTGCGGGGCCGCGTTGATCGGCAGCTGGTGGGTGGTCGCGCCGTCGCGGAACCGGCCGTCGCGGGTCCGGCCGCACCAGGGCGCCATCGGGAAGCTGCCGTAGCGCTCACCCTGCTTGAGGACCTCGGTGCCGGCGATGCGCAGGCTCTCGATCCGGCCGCCGCGCTCGGGGTTGATGGTCAGCTCGGCGTCGCCCGCCGTCAGTCGCGTCAGGTTGCTCACGCCCCGACCCTAAGTCCTGCCGCCCGGCCGATCGGACCGTTTCGACGCGGACGCTCAGCGGCGTCGGCGCAGGGCGCGTCCGACGATGACCGCGGAGGCGAGGGCGAGCGCGGCGGCGGGGGCGACCCAGCGGAGCGTGGCGCCCGCGCCGCTCGGCTCGGGGGCGGGCACGGGGGCGTACCGGCCGCGCGGCGGCGCGTGGTCGACCTCCTCGGCGCTCCGGCCGATCATCGTCCGGCGGGCGTGGGCGGCCTCGGCGGCGGGCGCGGCGGGGATCTCCACGGGCGGGGCGGGCTCGGGGAACACGTCGTCGTCGAAGCCGGGGCCGCCGTCGAAGGCGCCGGTGCCGAAGGCGGTGTCCCCGTCGGGGGCGGCCTCGGCGGCCTCGGCGGCCGCGAGCGCGGCGGCGGTCTCCACGAAGGCGTCCAGCAGCCGGGCGCGGGCGGCGTCCCGGGCCTCCTCGGGCTCCTCGGCGAGCCGGCCGGTGGCGGTGAGGGCGCCGGTGAAGCCGAGTCCGGTGCCTTCGTCCGCCGGGGTGAGGACGACGGTGAGGGAGACCTCGGCGACGCCCTTGCCGCGGGCCTCGGTGCCCTCGCCCTCGTAGGTGATGGCGCCGTCCCGCTCGACGATCCGCAGCCCGCCCCGGTAGGTGATGGTGTGGCCGCCGACGCGGAGCCGGAAGCGCCCCACGAGGTCCTCGGCCGGGGCGCCCTCGCCGGGGTCGGAGGCGTCGCGCTGGAAGCCGGGCAGGCAGCGCGCCACCCGGGCCGGGTCGGTGAGGGTGGCCCGCAGGGCCTCGGCCGGGACCGGGACGAACACCTCATGCTCCATGGGAGCCGAGCCTACTCAGCGGGGCGCCCGGCGTCGCCCGTTCGTCCCGGGTGCCGCGCCCCGGTTCCCCGCCTCAGTGGCCGTACCGGGGGTGCACCAGCGTGGACGGCGGCAGTCCGGCGATCCGGGTCCGCTCGGCCCGGCGGGCGGCGGCGGCCAGGTCGCGGCGGGCCAGGGAGCGGAGCGGGGGCGCGTCGGGGGCGAGCCCGAGGGCGGGCGGCCGGGCGCCGCGCACGGCGAGCAGGAAGCCCCAGTCGTCGGGTTCGTGGCGGGTGCCGCTGTCCCGGTCGGCGCGGTCGGGGCCGGCGGCGAAGCCGGGGGTGCCGCCCTCGGTGCTGTACGGCCGGGTGGCGTAGCCGGCGGCGCGGAGGGTGGCGTCGGCGGTCCAGTAGGTGCGCGGGCGGTCGGTGGCGGGCCCGGCGTGCACGACGAGCCGGCCGCCGTCGGCGAGGGCGCCGGCGGCGAGGCCGTAGAACTCCTGGGCGTACAGCTTGGTGCTGGGGGTGATCCCGGGGTCGGGCAGATCGGAGATCACCACGTCGTACCGTTCCTGCACACGATCGACGGCGCCCCTCAGCCAGTGGAAGGCGTCGGCGTGGACCACCCGCACCCGCGGGTCGCGGAACGCCTGCCGGTTGAGCGCGGCGAGCGCGGGGTCGGTGCGGGCCAGCCGGACGACGCCCGGGTCGAGTTCGACCACGGTGACGGCGCGGACGTCGGGGTAGCGGAGCACTTCGCGGGCGGCGAGGCCGTCGCCGCCGCCGACGATGAGCACGCGCGCGTGCTCCCCGTTCATCGCGGGGTGGACCAGCGCCTCGTGGTAGCGGTACTCGTCGGCGCCGGAGACCCGCAGCCGGCCGTCGAGGTAGAGGTCGGGCGGGCCCTCGCGGCCGCCGGTGACCACCACCTCCTGGAGCTCGGTGTGGACGGCGACCCGGACCGGCTCCCCGTACACGGCCCGACGGGCGGCCTCCTCGAAGTCGTCGACGAGGACGGTCGCGGTGGCGAGCACGCCGAGGACGGCGAGGTTGACGCCGACGACGAGCGCGCGGCCACGGGCGGTGAGGTCGCGGCGGAAGAACCAGAGCACCAGGGCGGCGCCCGCGACCGCGTTCACCGCGCCGGTGACGAGCGCGCCGGTGAGCTGTCCCAGCCAGGGCAGCAGCAGGAACGGGAAGGCGAGGCCGCCGACGAGCGCGCCCACGTAGTCGGCGGCGAAGAGGTCGGCGACCGTCCCGGCCGCGTCCTCGGCGTCGCCGGGCGGCGTCGGCCGCCCCGCCCGGCCCGCCCGGCCGGTGCCGACGGACCGTTCCGGCACCCGCTGTATGAGCGACATCAGGAGGGGGATCTCCGCGCCGATCAGCACTCCGATGGCGAGCGAGAAGGCGACCAGGACCCAGCGGGACTCGCCGAGCCAGGCGAAGCAGGCGTACAGCACCAGGGCCGAGGTGCCGCCGATGAGCGCGAGCGCGCCCTCGACCAGGCCGAAGCCGACGGCGGCACGGCAGCGCAGCCGCTTGGCGAGGAGCGAGCCCAGGCCCATCGCGAAGACCATCACGGAGAGCACGACGGACGCCTGCGTGACCGAGTCGCCGATCAGGTACGAGGCGAGCGCGACGAGTTCGAGCTCGTAGACGAGACCGCAGGCGGCGCAGACGAAGACGACGGCGAGGACCGGCCACCGCACCGTGTCGCGCGGCCGCGGTGGCGGTCGGCGCCGCACCCTCGTGGGTGGCAGGGTCACGGTCGGCTCGATCATGCAGTAACGCTACGTCACGACCCACTCGCCCCTTGTCACCCACACGAGTGCACCTGGGGCTCCGGGAGGGCGCATCAGAGCGTGGCGGGCATACGGGCGCCGATCCTGGTGCGGGTGACCACGAGCTGGCCTTCCTGCGGGTAGGCGTGCCAGGTCCGCCAGCGCACCTGGCCCTCGTGACGCTGCGCCAGCATCGCGGTGAAGGCGTGCGGCGAGCCGGGGAACGTGCCGGCCAGGCCGTGGGGATGGTCGGCGACCAGCGCGAGCAGCTCCTGCGCCCGGCCCGCGAAGGAGCCCTGGGTGAGCGTCTCGACGCGGGCCGCGAATTCGTACTCCCATTCGCCGATCCGCTTGGAGACGCCGAGCGGCAGCGGGGTGCTGCTGCCCGGCATGCAGGCCACGGTCTCGGAGCAGCTGCGGCCCTCCTCCTCCAGGAGGACCTGGTGGGAGGCGCCCAGCAGTCTCAACTGGAGCTTGGCGCCGGAGAGTTCGAGATCGAGCACGGCGAGCGCGGGCAGCGGCTCGCGGCCCAGCGCCCAGGCCAGGTCGGCCGCGCGCGTGTCGGTGTAGGAGGTCTTCAGGGTGGTGAGCATGGGTCGGCTCCGCAAACACGGTTGGCGGGTGGGCCGGGGGCGCCCCGGAGAGGGTTTCAACGGGAGTGGGGGAATCGCCGGCTCGGGTCCACACACGGTCCGAGGGCTGTCTCTGACAGGAGCGAGAGAACCACGGTCTCCGGACGACTCGCAGCGTTTTTACCCAACTTGCCGTGGTTTCCATCCCCTTCGGGGACCCCACAGTTCAATTGTTCAAACAGAATCGATCGCCGAGCGATCGACAGCGGCCCTCACGAAGCCAATCCCGTCCCGTCCGCAGCCCGTTGCCCCGCACGCCCCGTCAGTCACCCCCGCCACCGCCGCCACACCCGCCGCCGCCGCAGCTGGACCCGCACGAGCTGGACCCCCCGCAGCCGCTCCCGCCGTCGGACCAGCCGCCGCGCCGCTTCCGCCGCCCACCGCCCGACGATCCCGTGCCCGCCACGATCAGGCCGATCACCACCACGACCACGAACACCGTGACCACGAATTCCATCGTCGTCTCCCCCGTTCCGGCGGCTCCCTGCCGCCTCTGCCCCGGGGATTCCCGCCCCGTCCGCTGCCCAAAGCGCACTTGAGCAAGTCCAGAGCTTCGGCCCAGGATGACCGCCATGACGCGACTGAACCGACTGGCCGAGTTCGGCACCACGATCTTCGCCGAGATGTCCGCGCTCGCCGCCAGGACCGGGGCGATCAATCTCGGTCAGGGCTTCCCCGACACCGACGGCCCCGAGGAGGTGCGCGAGGCGGCGGTACGGGCGCTGCGCGACGGCCTCGGCAACCAGTACCCGCCCGGCCCCGGCGTCCCCGAGCTGCGCACCGCGATCGCGGACCACCAGCGCGACCGCTACGGCCTGGAGTACGACCCCGACACCGAGGTCCTGGTCACGGCCGGCGCCACCGAGGCGATCGCGGCGACCCTGCTGGCCCTGGTCGAGCCCGGCGACGAGGTCATCGCCCTGGAGCCGTACTACGACTCGTACGCGGCCTGCGTGGCGATGGCCGGCGGCACCAGGGTGCCCGTCACCCTCCGCCCCCACGAGGGCCCCGGCGGCGGAGCCGCCGACAGGCGCTACGTCCTCGACCTCGACGAGCTGCGGGCCGCCGTCACCCCCCGCACCCGGCTGATCCTCCTCAACACCCCGCACAACCCCACCGGCACCGTCCTCACCCGCGCCGAACTCGCCGCGATCGCCGAGCTGGCCGTCGAGCGGGACCTCCTGGTCGTCACCGACGAGGTCTACGAGCACCTGGTCTTCGACGGCGCCGCACACGTGCCGATCGCCACCCTCCCCGGCATGCGCGACCGGACCGTCACCATCGGCTCGGCCGGCAAGACGTACTCCTTCACCGGCTGGAAGGTCGGCTGGGTCACCGCGAGCCCCGGGCTGACCGCCACCGTCCGCTCGGCCAAGCAGTTCCTCACCTACGTCTCCTCCGGCCCGTTCCAGTACGCCGTCGCCGAGGCCCTGCGGCTGCCCAGCACCTACTACGACGGGCTGCGCGCCGACCTCCAGGCCAAGCGGGACCTGCTGAGCGACGGGCTCGCGGAGGCCGGGTTCGCGGTCTACCGGCCGCAGGGCACGTACTTCGTCACCACCGACATCCGGCCGCTGGGCGAGGACGACGGCTTCGCGTTCTGCCGCGCGCTGCCCGAACGGGCCGGCGTCGTCGCCATCCCGAACGCCGTCTTCTACGACCACCGCGAGGCCGGCGCCCCCTTCGTCCGCTTCGCCTTCTGCAAGCGGACCGAGGTCCTCCAGGAGGCGGTGGACCGGCTCAAGCGGCTGGCCTGAGACGCCGGAAGCCGGGGGGCCCCCCGGGGGGCCACGGGATGGGGGGGGGACGGGGGGGGGGGAACACCAGAAGACCCCCACGGGCAGAAACAACCGGGGGGGCCCGC
>NZ_JBHYKM010000007.1:51396-55764 GCF_042741435.1 Streptomyces sp. NPDC058955
TCCCGGTGGGGGTGGACCGGCTCACGCGGCGGGCCGGCGCCGCCGGACGCGGGGTCCCCCGCGGGGGACCCGGCTTCTGTGCGGTCGCGGCGGGGCGGTCAGCCCTCTTCGCCGCCCTCGGCCTTCTCCTCCGGGGAGGCCAGGCCGAACTGCTCGACGATCCACTTGTCGAACTCGATGGAGGCGCGGACCCAGCTCACCGTGGAGGACACGAAGTGCTCCAGGGCGACGCCGGTGCCGATCAGCATCTGCGCCTCACCGATGAGACGGAGGGTGGCGGAGCCGTCCTCCTCCTCGTGCAGGTGGGTGTAGACCTTGGGCCACAGGGTGCGGCGGTTCCAGTCGTCGATCGCGTCGAGGACCTTGACCCGGTCGTCGGCGGAGTGCGGACGGTCGTAGAACGTGCGCACCGAGAACACCTGCTGCTCCGCCTCGCCGCGGAACATGAAGTACGTGCGGAAGTCCTCCCACGGCGCCGCGAGGTCACCCTCGTCGTCGACGACGTACTTCAGCTCCATCTGCTCCAGGAGCTGCTTCACGAGGTCCTGGTCGGGGACGACGGGGCCCGCCGGTCCTGCCTGCGGCTGGGGCTGTCCCCCGAAATTCGGAATCGAGGACGGGTCGATGCTCACCGTGTATTTCCCTTCGTACGGATGTTGCCATCCTCCCCCATCCCGGCCCGTCCGTGGCAAGCCCCGCCGGGACGGATCCGCTGCGGGCTGACATGATCTCCGCCCATGGGGGACGAGAAGAAGCCGTATCGCCGGTGGGTCTGGGTCCTGGCGCTGATCGCGACGGTCTGCGCGGTGCCGCTCGCCTTCCTCGTCTGGGGGGCGTACTCCTTCAGCGAGGCGGGCCGGGCGCAGGACGTGGACTGCGGGGAGGCGATGGAGTTCGCCCGGGGCCGGCTCCCGGAGGGCGCCGCGGACGCCCGCTGCACCGCCCAGCACTGGCAGGACACCCTGGTCACGGTGGACTTCCGGATGCCGCGCACCGGGGCGGCCCCCTGGCTGGAGGCCGCCTACCCGGCGGGCGGGACGCCGGAGACCTGCGCGGAGGACCTGTGCTGGACGGCCGACTTCGGCCAGGACCACTTCGTCCGTGTCGAGGTGGTGTACGAGGGCACCACGGCCCTCGTCCACCTCACCGCCTTCGACACCTGACCCCTACTCGGCCCTGCCGACGATCAGGTCGTCCTCGAAGCGGTCCACCCGGACGGTGTCGCCGTCGCGGACCTCGCCGGCCAGGATCTCCTTGGCCAGCCGGTCGCCGATGGCCGTCTGGATGAGGCGGCGCAGCGGCCGGGCGCCGTACGCCGGGTCGTTGCCCTCCTCGGCCAGCCACTCCAGGGCCTCCGGGGTGACGTCCAGGGTGAGCCGGCGGTCGGCGAGCCGCTTGGCGAGCCGGTCGATCTGCAGGCGCGCGATGCGGCCCAGCTCGGCCCGGTCGAGGGCGGAGAAGACCACCAGGTCGTCCAGGCGGTTCAGGAACTCGGGCTTGAAGCTGGCCCGGACGACCTCCAGGACCTGCTGCTTCTTCTCCTCGGCCGAGGTCAGGGGCTCGACGAGGTACTGGCTGCCCAGGTTCGACGTCAGGATCAGGATCGTGTTGCGGAAGTCGACCGTGCGGCCCTGGCCGTCGGTGAGCCGGCCGTCGTCGAGGACCTGGAGCAGGATGTCGAAGACCTCCGGGTGCGCCTTCTCCACCTCGTCGAGGAGGACGACGCTGTACGGGCGGCGGCGGACGGCCTCGGTGAGCTGGCCGCCCTCCTCGTAGCCGACGTAGCCGGGAGGCGCGCCGACCAGCCGGGCGACGCTGTGCTTCTCGGAGTACTCCGACATGTCGATGCGGACCATGGCCCGCTCGTCGTCGAACAGGAAGTCGGCGAGCGCCTTCGCCAGCTCGGTCTTGCCGACGCCGGTGGGGCCGAGGAAGAGGAAGGAGCCGGTGGGCCGGTCGGGGTCGGCGATCCCGGCGCGGGTGCGGCGCACCGCGTCGGAGACGGCCCGGACGGCCTCGGACTGGCCGATGAGCCGGCGGCCCAGCTCGTCCTCCATGCGGAGCAGCTTCTGGGTCTCGCCCTCCAGGAGGCGGCCGGCCGGGATGCCGGTCCAGGCGCCGACGACGTCGGCGATGTCGTCGGGTCCGACCTCCTCCTTGACCATGGTGTCCTTCTGGACCTCGCGCTCGGCCTCGGTGGCCTCCGCGAGCTCGCGCTCCAGGGTCGGGATCTCGCCGTAGAGCAGCTTGGAGGCGGTGTCGAAGTCGCCGTCGCGCTGGGCGCGCTCGGCGCGGCCGCGGGTCTCGTCGAGCCGTTCCTTCAGCTCGCCGACCCGGTTGAGGGACTGCTTCTCCTTCTCCCAGCGGGCGGTGAGGCCGCGCAGCTCCTCCTCGCGGTCGGCGAGGTCGCGGCGGAGCTTCTCCAGGCGCTGGACGCTGGCCGGGTCGGTCTCCTTGGCGAGCGCCAGCTCCTCCATGCGGAGCCGGTCGACGGAGCGCTGGAGCTCGTCGATCTCGACCGGGGAGGAGTCGATCTCCATGCGGAGCCGGGAGGCGGCCTCGTCGACGAGGTCGATGGCCTTGTCGGGGAGGAAGCGGGAGGTGATGTACCGGTCGGACAGGGTCGCGGCGGCCACCAGCGCGGAGTCGTTGATCTGCACCTTGTGGTGGGCCTCGTACCGGCCCTTGAGGCCGCGCAGGATGGCGACGGTGTCCTCGACGGACGGCTCGGCGACCAGGACCTGCTGGAAGCGGCGCTCCAGGGCCGGGTCCTTCTCGATCCGCTCGCGGTACTCGTCGAGGGTGGTCGCGCCGACCATGCGGAGCTCGCCGCGGGCCAGCATCGGCTTCAGCATGTTGCCGGCGTCCATGGCGGAGTCGCCGCCGGCGCCCGCGCCGACGACCGTGTGCAGCTCGTCGATGAAGGTGATGATCTGGCCGTCGCTCTCCTTGATCTCGGAGAGGACGGTCTTCAGCCGCTCCTCGAACTCGCCGCGGTACTTGGCGCCGGCGACCATCGCGCCGAGGTCCAGGGAGACCAGCCGCTTGTTCCGCAGCGACTCGGGGACGTCGCCCTTCACGATCCGCTGGGCGAGGCCCTCGACGACGGCGGTCTTGCCGACGCCGGGCTCGCCGATGAGGACCGGGTTGTTCTTGGTGCGCCGGGAGAGGACCTGGACGACCCGCCGGATCTCGTGGTCGCGGCCGATCACCGGGTCGAGCTTGCCCTCGCGGGCGGCGGCGGTGAAGTCGGTGCCGAACTTCTCCAGGGCCTTGTACGAGCCCTCCGGGTCGGCGGTGGTCACGCGGCGGCCTCCCCGGGCCTTCTCGAAGGCGTCCTGGAGCCGACGGGCGGTGGCGCCCTGCTGGTCGAGGACCTGGCCGGCCTGTCCGCCCTGGGCGGCGAGGCCGATGAGCAGGTGCTCCGTGGACAGGAACTCGTCGCCGAGCTTCTTGGCGCGGTCGGCCGCGTCGGCGATGACGGCGAGCAGCTCGCGGTTGGGCTGCGGCGGGGCGACGGTCGAGCCGGTCACGCTGGGCAGGGCGGCGAGCAGCCGCTCCGCGCCGGCGCGGACGGCGGCCTGGTCGGCGTCGACGGCGGCGAGCAGGTCGGTGATGTTCTCGTTGTCCTGACCGGCCAGCAGCGCGAGAAGAAGATGTGCGGGGGTCAGGTCGGCGTGCCCCTGGGACACGGCGCGGCTGCTCGCCGCGTTCAGCGCGTCCCGGCTCCTGTTGGTCAGTTCTGCGTCCACGTGCGGGGTCTCCTCCTGGTGCGGTCGTTCTCCACGTTCTCTGACTCATACAGCGTACATAAAGTTGAGTCTATTCCGCTCAAGGTATCGGAGGCGGGACGCACGGAGGTAGTTTCCGGGCATGGCGACTGACCCGAGGAACCCCACGGACTCGTATCTCGCGTTCTGGCGCGAGTACCACATGTGCACGCTGACCACCCCGCGCCCGGACGGCACGCCGCACGTGGTGGCGGTGGGCGTCACGTACGACCCCGAGGGCGGGTACGCGCGCGTGATCACCAACAAGCACAGCCGGAAGGTGGCCAACGTCCTCGCGGCCGGCGCGGACGGGGCCCGGGTCGCGGTCTGCCAGGTCGACAAGGGGCGCTGGGCCACCCTGGAGGGCGTCGCCCGCGTCCGCACGGAGGCGGAGGTCGTCGCCGACGCGGTGGCGCGCTACGCGGACCGCTACGGCCGCGTGCCGACGCCCAACCCGGACCGGGTCGTCATCGAGATCGCCCTCACCCGGGCGATGGGCCGCGCCTGAGCGCGGAACGGGAAAAGCACAACGGCGCCATCGCGTTTCAGGTCCGCGATGGCGCCGGGGGGGGGGGGTAGCACCAGAGCGAACTACAAA
>NZ_JBHYKM010000007.1:55774-68258 GCF_042741435.1 Streptomyces sp. NPDC058955
CCCGGGGGCGGGGTCGCCCTCGCCCCCCCCCCCCGGGGGGGGGGGGGCGCCGGGGGCGGGCGGGCCGTCACCCCCCCCGCGCGCGACGGTGTTTTGGGGGCGGGGGGCCCCCCCGTTGTGTGGGGGAAGCACCTGAGCGATCTACAACGACGGGGGCATCGCTCAGGCACTGCGGGGGGTGGCGGTGATGGTCTCCGGCTCGATCAGCTGGTGGTCCCGCTGGTCGAGATTGACGAAGATCATGCCGTACCTGACGGCACAGCGGATGGGTTGCGGGGCGCCGCGCGGGCGTCGGAGGCACCGGTAGGCCCGGACGTCCTCGTCCTGTTCCCGTGCGACGACCACAGGTTCTCCGAACAGGGTGACCTTCAGCGAGTCGCCACGGTGGGGGATGGCCGTGACGAGATCGACGAAGTGCCAACCGGACCGGTAGGCCGAAGCCATCTCCCTGCGGAAGACCCGGTCGTCCGGAGGGACGGTCATGCCCCGGCCTGCCAGATCGGGTCCTGCGCGGGAGCGCTCTCCCAGATCGGGTCCTGCACGGGAGCGACCTGCCAGATCGGGTCCTGCACCGGCGCGCTCAGCCAGATCGGGTCCTGCGCGGGAGCGCTCTCCCAGATCGGGTCCTGCACGGGAGCGACCTGCCAGATCGGGTCCTGCACCGGCGCGCTCAGCCAGATCGGGTCCTGCGCGGGAGCGCTCTCCCAGATCGGGTCTCGTCCGGCGCTCTGCCAGATCGGATCAGCGGCGACGGCGGAGGGCGCAGAGTGCTCGATCTGGCCGACGGTGCCCACAGCAGCTGCCACGACAAAGGCAAGAGTAAGTACCGAGCGAACCATTCTCTTTGACATGGGCGGCTTCGACCTCACTTGATTGCTTTATTCCCCCGCGATCAAGACAATGACCGACTCTGCGCACTTCCACTACCGGCTACGGGCATCATGTTCCTGAAGTGCAGGAGTATGGGGGGTGCCCAAATGCAGACACATCGCGATGAAACCGCACATTCGCACGGCCCTCAGGAACTGTGCGGAGAGGGGGCCCGCCTCTACGCGAGCGCCCTGCGTACGGGCCGAATAGCCCGGTCGGAGGTGCGGCACGCCCCATGCCTGATCGACCTCGCCCTGCTGCACCCCGATCCGGACGACGCGGACTGGCTCCGCCCCGTCCCCCCGACCGCCGTCCTGGCCCAGCTCCTGCTGCCGCTGGAACAGGAGATCCAGGACCGCCGCCGGCAGACCGTCGAACTGAGCGCGGCGTTCGAGCCGTTCATGGAGATCACCGCACAGGATCCGCCCGCCACGCACGCCATCACCGTGCTGGAGGGCTACAGCCGGATCGACGCGTCCCTCAGCCGGGCCACGGCCGACTGCTCGCAGGAACTGCTGACCCTGCAACCGGGCGGCGAACGTTCACCCGGCATCCTGAGCCAGGCCCTGACCCGTGTGCGCCCCCTCCTGGACCGGGGCGTCCGCGTCCGCACGCTGTATCAGCACACCGCCCGCCACAGCCAGGGAATCCAGGCGTACCTGGAGCAGGCCGGGCCGGGTGGCATGGAGATCCGCACCCTCGAACAGCTGATCGACCGCCTGATCATCATCGACCGGAAGATCGCCTACATACCCGCGGGGCATGACGGCCAGGTCGCCCTGAAACTGCGCCACCCCGGCCTCGTCTCGTATCTGACCAGCGTGTTCGAGCAGTTCTGGCACAGCGCTCTCCCGCTCGGCGAACACCTACCGACGGACCGCACGCCCGAAGGCGTCACTGGCGTCCAGCGCTCCATCGCGCAGCTGCTCGTCGAGGGACACGTGGACGAGGCGATCGCCCGCCGCCTCGGCATGAACGTCCGGACCTGCCGCGGCCACATCGCCAGACTCGCCACCACCCTCGGCAGCAACAGTCGCACTCAACTCGGCTTCCTCATCGCGCAGTCGGGAATCCTGGAGCAGGTCCACGGCGCGCCGGAAGGAAGTTAGGGGCTTTCCGGTCCCGGCCCTGGGAGCCGGGGAGGCGAGTCGAGGCCCGCCCGCGCGATGCGCACCCCCAACTCCACTCTGCTCGAACTACCCAATGTCTCAGCCAACTTGGCGATGTGTGCCCGACAGGTCCGCACGTTGATGCCCAGCCGTTCCGCGACTTCCGCGTCCGTGTGGCCTTCGGCGAGAAGCGCCGCGATCACCCGCTCCCGGCGCGTGAAGCCATCCGCGCCGCTGACCGCCGGCAGCGTGTCCCGAAGCGGTACGGCCACCCTCCACATGCGCTCGAAGACGCCGTGCAGGTAGTCGATCACCGCCGCATTGCGTATTTCCAGAGCCAGTTCACGGTCGGGAGAGGCCGGTATGAAGGCGACCGTACGGTCGAACATCACCAGGCGCTCGGGCACCTCGTCGAGGGTCCGCACCTCCACGAGGGCGCCGACCTGCTCCAGGTAGGCCAGGATTCCTTGACCGTGGCGGGCGACATGCGTGTAGAGGCTGCGCATCCGGACGCCTCGTTCTGCCATGCCCAGGGCGAGGGGAAGGGCCCTCTCCAGGACCGACGACGGACGTATTCCGCCGGGCTGGAAGCCCACGTGCTCCGAGACGCACCGGGCGGCCCCCTCCGCGATCGCCGCCTCGATGCGCCGCTTGCCCTCCAGGACCCGGATCACCCCGGCCGGCGGCACCTCCCGCGTCTCGAATCCGGCGAAGCGTTCCGCGACCCCGCCCACGGCGCTCATGCGCTTCCGCACGTCCTCGAGAGCGCCGGAGAGTTCGCGCAGCGACCGCGACAACGCCGAGCCCGGCAGCGTCGGAACGTACTCGTCAAGACGGTCCGGGTCCGGGTGCAGCAACCCCAGGGACACCAGACACATGGCCTCCCGCGTGTCCGACCGGGCGATCCGCCCGTCCCTGAGCGCCTTCGCGTAGGCACGCTCGCCGCCCTCGCACAGTTCCTCGACGCCGTGCTCGTGCCCTTCCTCCTCGCCCGGCGCGCCCTGGCCCATCTCCGTTCCCCCGCTCTTCCGGCAATCCGACAATCCTCCCCGGCTCGCCTTGCGAGCCGCAAGGGCAACGCCGCCCGGGCAGAATCCATCCCGGGCGGAAAGAACGCCCTTCTGAAGAGAGCTCAGGGGGAAACACCAAGAGGCCCCCGCCCGGCGGTCTCGGGTTCCAACGGTCCTCGCGGACCCGCGAGGTGCGGGAGTCGCGAGGACCCCTGGAACCCGGAGGTCCGGGAAGGGGCTCTCTCGTGTACGGGACGGTCGCTCAGCCCGTCGGCTTCTTGGGGCGCCAGACCACCAGCGCGCTCGCCTGCTGGACGTCCTGGTAGGGGACCAGGTCGCGCCGGTAGGAGGCGTGCACCTGGGCCTCGCGCTGCCGCATCGCGGCGGCCGCGCCCTCGACGGCCGTGGAGAGCTCGGCGACCCGCGCCTGGAGCGCCGCGACCTGGTTCTCCAGCTCGATGATGCGCTTGATCCCGGCCAGGTTGATGCCCTCGTCCTGCGACAACTGCTGCACCTGGCGGAGCAGTTCGATGTCGCGGGCCGAGTAGCGGCGGCCCCGGCCGGCCGTGCGGTCCGGGGAGACCAGACCCAGGCGGTCGTACTGCCGCAGGGTCTGCGGGTGCAGACCGGACAGCTGGGCCGCCACCGAGATGACGTACACCGGGGTCTCGTCGGTCAGTTCGTACGGATTGCGCCGTCTTCCTTCCACCGCGTCACGCTCCCTTCGCCGCCTGGAACAGCTCCGCCCTGGGGTCCGTGTCGGCGGTCGCCGTACGGTACTGCTCCAGGGCCTCGCGGGCCTTGTCGTCCAGCTCCTTCGGCACCGCGACCTCCACCGTCACCAGCAGATCGCCGCGCGTGCCGTCCTTGCGGACCGCGCCCTTGCCGCGGGCGCGCATGGTCCGGCCGTTCGGGGTGCCGGCGGGCAGCTTCAGCGTGACCGCCGGGCCGCCGAGGGTCGGCACCTTGATCTCGCCGCCGAGCGCCGCCTCCGTGTAGGAGATCGGCACCGTGACGGTGAGGTTGTCGTCCTTGCGGCCGAAGACCGGGTGGGCGTCGACGTGCACGACGACGAACAGGTCGCCGTTCGGCCCGCCGCGCTCGCCCGGGGCGCCCTTGCCGCGCAGCCGGATCTTCTGGCCGTCGGAGACGCCCGCCGGGATCCGGACCTGCATGGTCCGCGAGGACTTGGCCCGCCCGGAGCCCTTGCAGACCTCGCAGGGGTTCTCGGCGATCAGGCCGCGGCCCTTGCAGTCCACGCACGGGTCGGTGAGCGAGAAGCCGCCGCCGCTGCCGCGCGAGACCTGGCCGGTGCCGACGCAGGTCGGGCACACCCGGGGGGTGCCGTTCTTGTCACCGGTGCCGGAACAGGCCGTGCACGGCTGCTGGCTGGACATCCGCAGGGGCACGGTGGCGCCCTCGATGGCCTCGGTGAAGCTGAGGGTCACCTCGGACTCGATGTCCTGGCCGCGGCGGGGCTGGGTGCGGGCACCCGCGCCGCCGCCGCGGTTGAACAGTCCGCCGAAGACGTCCCCGATGCCGCCACCGCCGAAGCCGCCGGCGCCGCCCTGGGCGCCGCCGAAGAGGTCGCCCAGGTCGAAGTTGAACGACCCGCCGCCGGGACCGCCGGCCCGGAAGCCGCCGTTCCCGAAGAGGGCGCGCGCCTCGTCGTACTCCTTGCGCTTCTTGGGGTCACCGAGGACGTCGTTCGCCTCGGAGATCTCCTTGAAGCGCTCCTCCGCCTTGGTGTCGCCCTTGTTGGCGTCCGGATGGTTCTCGCGGGCGAGCTTCCGGTACGCCTTCTTGATCTCGGCGTCGGTGGCGTCCTTGGGGACGCCGAGGACCTTGTAGTAGTCCTTCTCGACGAAGTCCTTCGTGTTCATCGACGTCCCTCCTCCCGCACGCGGGTACGGCTGTTACTCGCTGTCCTGCTCGGACGTGCCGGTCTTGTCGGTGTCGTCCGACTCCTCGGCCTTGCCCTGCGCCCCGGGCTGGGGCTCGGCGACGGCCACGCGGGCGGGCCGGATGGTCCGCTCGCCGATCCGGTACCCCGGCTGCAGGATCGCGACGCAGGTCGTCTCGGTGACGTCCGGCGCGTACGAGTGCATCAGGGCCTCGTGGATGGTCGGGTCGAAGGGCTCGCCCTCCTTGCCGAACTGCTGCAGACCCATCTTGGCGACGACGGTCTCCAGCGATTCGGCGACCGACTTGAAGCCGCCCACGAGCTCGCCGTGGTCCCGGGCCCGGCCGACGTCGTCGAGGACGGGCAGGAGCTCGGACAGGAGGCTCGCGACGGCGATCTCCTTGACCGTGACCCGGTCCCGCTCCACGCGGCGGCGGTAGTTCTGGTACTCGGCCTGGAGCCGCTGGAGGTCCGCGGTGCGCTCGGTGAGCGCGGCACGGGCCTGGTCCAGCTGGGCGGTGAGGCCGGCGTCGGCCGCCGGCGCACTGTTCGCGTCCCCGGCCGGGGCCGCCGTGTCCTCGGTGGACTCGGCGGCCTCGGCGGCGTCGCCGGAGGGGACGTCGGGCTTCTCCTCGAAGCCCGGGGTCTCCTCGCTCACGCCTGGCCGTCCTTCTTGGGCTCGTCGTCGACGATCTCGGCGTCGACGACATCGTCGTCGGCCTTCGCCTGGCCGGCGTCCGCGCCACCCGCGGCCTGGGCCGCCTGGGCGTCGGCGTACATCGCCTGGCCGAGCTTCTGGGAGACGGCCGCGACCTTCTCGGTGGCGGTGCGGATCTCCGCGGCGTCCTCGCCCTTGAGCTTCTCGCGCAGCTCGACGAGGGCGGCCTCGACCTCGGCCTTCACGTCGCCCGGGACCTTGTCCTCGTTGTCCTTGAGGAACTTCTCGGTCTGGTAGAGCAGGTTCTCGCCCTGGTTGCGGGACTCGGCGGCCTCGCGGCGGCGGTGGTCCTCGTCCGCGTACTGCTCGGCCTCCTGGCGCATCCGGTCGACCTCGTCCTTCGGCAGCGAGGAGCCGCCGGTGACGGTCATCTTCTGCTCCTTGCCCGTGCCCAGGTCCTTCGCGGTCACGTGCATGATGCCGTTGGCGTCGATGTCGAAGGCGACCTCGATCTGCGGGACGCCGCGCGGGGCCGGCGGGAGGCCGGTCAGCTCGAACATGCCGAGCTTCTTGTTGTACGCCGCGATCTCGCGCTCGCCCTGGTAGACCTGGATCTGCACGGACGGCTGGTTGTCCTCGGCCGTCGTGAAGATCTCGGACCGCTTGGTCGGGATCGTGGTGTTGCGCTCGATGAGCTTGGTCATGATGCCGCCCTTGGTCTCGATGCCGAGGGACAGCGGGGTGACGTCGAGGAGCAGGACGTCCTTGACCTCGCCCTTGAGGACACCGGCCTGCAGGGCGGCGCCGATGGCGACGACCTCGTCCGGGTTCACGCCCTTGTTGGCCTCGTTGCCACCGGTCAGCTCCTTGACGAGCTCGGCGACGGCCGGCATGCGGGTCGAGCCGCCGACCAGGACCACGTGGTCGATCTCGGAGAGGGCGATGCCCGCGTCCTTGATGACGTTGTGGAACGGGACCTTGCAGCGCTCCAGGAGGTCCGCGGTGAGCTGCTGGAACTGAGCGCGGGTGAGCTTCTCGTCCAGGTGCAGCGGGCCCTCGGCGGAGGCCGTGATGTAGGGCAGGTTGATGGAGGTCTCGGTCGAGGAGGAGAGCTCGATCTTCGCCTTCTCGGCCGCCTCGCGCAGACGCTGGAGCGCCATCTTGTCGGCGGAGAGGTCGACGCCGTGACCGTTCTTGAACTGGGTCACCAGGTAGTCGACGACGCGCTGGTCCCAGTCGTCACCACCGAGGTGGTTGTCACCGTTGGTGGCCTTCACCTCGACGACGCCGTCGCCGATCTCCAGGAGGGACACGTCGAAGGTGCCGCCACCGAGGTCGAAGACGAGGATCGTCTGGTCGTCCTTGTCGAGGCCGTAGGCCAGGGCGGCCGCGGTCGGCTCGTTGACGATGCGCAGGACGTTGAGGCCCGCGATCTCACCGGCCTCCTTGGTGGCCTGGCGCTCGGAGTCGTTGAAGTACGCCGGGACGGTGATGACCGCGTCGACGACCTTCTCGCCCAGGTACGCCTCGGCGTCGCGCTTCAGCTTCTGCAGGATGAAGGCGCTCATCTGCTGCGGGTTGAAGCTCTTGCCGTCGATCTCGATCTTCCAGTCGGTGCCCATGTGGCGCTTGACCGACCGGATGGTCCTGTCGACGTTGGTGACGGCCTGGCGCTTGGCCACCTCGCCGACGAGCACCTCGCCGTTCTTCGCGAAGGCGACGACGGACGGCGTGGTCCTGGCGCCCTCCGCGTTCGTGATGACGGTGGGCTCGCCGCCTTCCAGAACGCTGACGACGGAGTTAGTCGTGCCCAGGTCGATGCCGACCGCACGTGCCATTTCGATTCCTCCAGCTGACTGACTTGAGTGGAACTGACTCAAGGATGCATGACGGAACGCGGGGCGTCAACAGACTTGAGTCGATGCCGCTCAACTCTTCGCCGGTTCTGTCGCTCAAAGAGACGCACGGGGCGCGTCGGTGCCTGACGCGGACGGCGGGAAGTGGCAGAGTCCTGATGCCCTTTGCCGGGCAAAGCAGGCATATCCCACGAACATCCCATGATCTCAGCCGGAGGGGTCCGGGGCATGACGGCGAACCATCGCAGTGTCGACCTCAAGCACGGCACCGACCTCGGCCGCGGCTTCCCCGGCTCCGGCGCCGGCCGCGGCTTCGACCTGAGGCGGGCCTTCGACCTCAAGCGGGCCTTCGACCTCGTGGCGGGTACGGCGCTGCTGCTCGCCCTCTCCCCCGTCCTCGGCGCGGCCGCGCTGCTGCTCACCCTCGCCCAGGAGGGTCCCGCCCTGCGCCGCCGCACGGTGGCCGGGCTGGGCGGGCGCCCCTTCACGATGCTGACCCTCCGCACCCGGAGCCCGCTGGCCGCGCTGCCGCTGCTGCTGCACGTCGTCCGGGGCCAGATGTCGCTCGTCGGCCCCTGTCCGCTCTCCCCCACCCACCGGGAGTGCTCCGGCGAGACCCGGCGCCGGCTCTCCGTACGCCCCGGGATGACCGGACCGTGGCAGGTCAGCGACCGGTCCGACCTGCCGTGGGAGGAGCGCGAGCTGCTCGACCTCCACTATGTGGACCACCACTGGCTCGGCATGGACCTGGCCGTTCTGGCGCGTACGCTTCCAGCAGTCCGCCGACGTCGCCTCCGGCGCGCCTCCGCCCGTCCGGCAAGGCTTGCCTGAGCGACACAGATCACCGCGAGGCCCGCTACAAGTGGGGCGCTCCGACCGGTAATCTCAGCACGGACTAGATAAGTTACCGCTTAGTAGGCTCAGGGCGAGAGAAGAGGCGAGCGCAGGCCGCCCCCGCCGCGCCCCAGGCCCGCCCGAGGAGCCCGTCATGCAACTCGCCGCGATCATCGTGTCGCTGACGCTGACCGTGGTCGGCGTTGCCCTGCTCGCTCGCGCCATCGGCCAGTTCGTCCGTTACTTCAAGCTGGGCCAGCCGGTCCCGGCCGGCACCCGCACGGACAACCCCTACCAGCGCAGCGTCACGCTGGTCCGGGAGTTCCTGGGCCACACCCGGATGAACCGCTGGGGCATCGTGGGCTTCGCCCACTGGTTCGTCGCCATCGGCTTCCTGACCCTGCCGCCGACCCTCGCACAGGCGTTCGGCCAGCTCTTCCAGGCCGACTGGACCCTGCCGATCATCGGCGGCTTCCTGCCGTTCGAGCTCTACATCGAGTTCATCGGCGTCATGACGATCCTCGGCATCGCCGTGCTGATCGTCATCCGCCTGCTGAGCCTCCCGGGCCGCGCCGGCCGCAAGTCCCGCTTCGCCGGCTCCAAGGCGGGCCAGGCGTACTTCGTCGAGTACGTGATCCTCACCATCGGCCTCGCGATCTACGTGCTGCGCGGCCTGGAGGGCGCGATCCACCACGTCGAGCACTACGAGGCCGCGTACTTCGCCTCGTACCCGCTCGTCCTGGCCTTCAAGGGCCTCTCCCTCCCCACCCTCCAGACGCTCATCTACTTCACCGCCATGGTGAAGATCAGCACCTCGTTCATCTGGATGATCGTGGTCTCGCTGAACACCAACATGGGCGTCGCCTGGCACCGCTTCCTCGGCTTCCCGAACATCTGGTTCAAGCGCAACGCCACCGGCGAGACCGCCCTCGGCGCGCTCCAGCCGATGACGACCGGCGGCAAGCCGATCGACTTCGAGGACCCGGGCGAGGACGACGTCTACGGCGTCTCCCAGGTCGAGCAGTTCTCCTGGAAGGGCCTCCTCGACTTCTCCACCTGCACCGAGTGCGGCCGCTGCCAGTCGCAGTGCCCCGCCTGGAACACCGGCAAGCCCCTCTCCCCCAAGCTCCTCATCATGTCGCTGCGCGACCACGCGCATGCCAAGGCGCCGTACCTCCTCGCCGGCGGCGGCAAGGACATGGAGGGCAACGAGAAGGCGACCGAGGAGCAGCTCAAGGACGTCCCCGCCGCGGCCCTCGCCGAGGCCGAGCGTCCGCTGATCGGCACCGCCGAGGAGAACGGCGTCATCGACCCGGACGTCCTGTGGTCCTGCACCACCTGCGGCGCCTGCGTCGAGCAGTGCCCGGTCGACATCGAGCACATCGACCACATCGTCGACATGCGCCGCTACCAGGTCATGATCGAGTCCGCCTTCCCGTCGGAGGCCGGCACGATGCTGAAGAACCTGGAGAAGAAGGGCAACCCCTGGGGCCTCGCCAAGAAGCAGCGCGTCGAGTGGACCAAGGAGGTCGACTTCGAGGTCCCGATCGTCGGCAAGGACATCGAGGACCTGTCCGAGGTCGACTACCTCTACTGGGTCGGCTGCGCCGGCGCCCTGGAGGACCGCGCCAAGAAGACCACCAAGGCGTTCGCCGAGCTCCTGCACATCGCGGGCGTCAAGTTCGCGATCATGGGCGGCGAGGAGAAGTGCACCGGTGACTCCCCGCGCCGCCTGGGCAACGAGCCGCTGTTCCAGCAGCTCGGCCAGGAGAACGTCGCCATGCTGAACATGGCGTTCGGCGAGGACGACGAGGACGAGTCGACGAAGAAGCCGAAGTCGGCCAAGAAGATCGTCTCCACCTGCCCGCACTGCTTCAACACCATCGCCAACGAGTACCCGCAGCTCGGCGGCGAGTACGAGGTCATCCACCACACCCAGCTGCTCCAGCACCTCATCGACGAGGGCAAGCTGATCCCGGTGACCCCGGTCGACGGCCTCATCACCTACCACGACCCGTGCTACCTGGGCCGGCACAACAAGGTCTACACGCCGCCGCGCGAGATCATGTCCGCCGTCCCGGGCCTGCGCCAGCAGGAGATGCACCGCCACAAGGAGCGCGGCTTCTGCTGCGGCGCCGGCGGCGCGCGGATGTGGATGGAGGAGCGGATCGGCAAGCGCATCAACACCGAGCGCGTCGACGAGGCCCTGTCCCTCAACCCGGACATCGTCTCCACCGCCTGCCCCTTCTGCCTCGTCATGCTCACGGACTCCGTGAACGGCAAGAAGAACGACGGCAAGGCCAAGGAGAGCCTCCAGGTCGTGGACGTGGCCCAGCTGCTCCTCGACTCGGTGAAGACCCCGGTCGACCCCGAGCCGGAGCCGGCCGAGGAGCCGGAGCCCGAGCCGGCCTCCTGACGCCAGGAACGACGGAAGGGCCCGCCCCGCGTGAGCGTGGGGCGGGCCCTTCCGTCATGAGCGCGCCAGGCGGGCGCCGGACGGGCGTCGGGCGCGCGTCAGGCGTGGTGCCGCGCGACGAGCGTGCCGTGGAAGTCGTAGGTCCAGCTCTTGCCGCCGGGGACGGAGAGCTTCACGTAGGGCCGCCCGTCCTTGCCGGCGAAGAAGGTGGCGGTGTGCCCGTCGGGCAGCTTCACGACCTTGGTGAGGTTCCTGGGCGCGTGCTTCGGGGCCGGCTTGGGCTTCGGAGCGGGCTTGGGCGTGGGCTTCGGAGCAGGCTTCGGAGCGGGGTCCTTGTCCAGCCAGGAGGAGACGGTGCCGTCGGGCCGCAGCACGACGTGGAGCCCGTTGTTCTCCCCGTACGCGGGCTGGCCGTCGGCGCTCGTGAGCGTGTCGATCAGCCGCCCGCCCCCGTAGACGTCCGCCGAGAAGCGCCCCGGACCGTCCTGGTAGACCTTGGCCAGCGAGCCGTCGGCGAGGTCGACGTTCCGCCAGAGCACGGCCTGGTCGCTCGCGGCCGGGGCGGCGGTGTCGGCGGGGTCCTCCGTCGCGAAGGCGGCGGCCGCGGGGAGGAGGAGGGCGGCGGAGGCACCGGTGGCGACGGCGGCGGTGCGGAGGACACGGGCACGGCGGTTGAGGCGCATGGAGGGCTCCAGAGGGTTTCGCTGCTGACCCCACCGAAGCTACGGGCCGGACATTGAGGCGATACGTCCGTTTTGTAACAGCCACCCGGCGCCCGCCCGACGGCCCCGTCACGACCCCGGGACCCCTAGGGGATGTCACAGGTCAGCCGCAAAGGAGCGGGCCCGCCGCGGAAGCGGGTACGTTCAATGACGTGGCTGGATTCAGGAACGGACGCGGCCGGGACAACCGCCCCCCGCAGCAACAGCATCGACCGCAGCAGGCGCCGTACGGGTACAACGCGCCCCCGCAGGGGTACCCGCCGCAGCAGCAGTGGCAGCAACAGCCACCGCAGCAGCAGCAGCCGTACGGGGAGCCCGAGTACTTCGGCGACCCGCACGCGCAGCACCACCACGCGGCGGCGGCGAACAACCCGGGCCACACCCAGATGTTCAGCGTCGACGACCCCTACGGCCAGCAGGGCGCCTACCAGGCGCCCCCGGCCCCCGTCGGCCCCCGCCTGCCCTGGAAGGCCCTCCTGAGCGGCATCGTGCTGCGTCCGGCGGACACCTTCCTCCAGATGCGCGACCACGCGGTCTGGGGCCCGGCGCTGATCGTCACCTTCCTCTACGGCCTGCTGGCGATCTTCGGCTTCGACCAGGCCCGCGAGGAGGTGCTGAACGCGACGATCTCCAGCACGATCCCGTACGTCCTGATGACGGGCGTGGGCTTCGTCCTCGCCGGCCTGATCCTGGGCGCGGTCACCCACACCCTCGCCCGCCAGCTGGGCGGCGACGGCGCCTGGCAGCCCACGGTCGGCCTCTCCATGCTGATCATGTCGCTCACCGACGCCCCCCGCCTCCTCTTCGCCCTCTTCCTGGGCGGCGAGAACGGCCTGGTCCAGATCCTCGGCTGGCTGACCTGGGGCGCGGCCGGCGCCCTCTTCACCCTCATGGTCAGCCGCTCCCACGACCTCCCCTGGCCCAAGGCCCTGGGCGCCTCGGCGATCCAGCTGGTGGCCCTGCTGAGCCTGATCAAGCTGGGCACGCTCTAGCTGGGCACGCTCCAGGACGGACGCGGGGGTGGCCCCCCCCGGGGGGCCGGGGGGGGGGGGCCGCGGGGCGGGGGGGGGGCGGGGGGGCGGGGCACGGCGCCGCGGGGGGGCCCC
>NZ_JBHYKM010000007.1:68268-70014 GCF_042741435.1 Streptomyces sp. NPDC058955
GGCGTGGCCGCGCGCGCGGGCGCGGCGCGCGCGGCGCCGCGCGCGGGGGGGGGGCGCCCGCCGCCCCCCCCCCCCGTGTCGGGGGGCCTCAGGCGTCGAGGACCTGGCCCTCGCGCTTCACGACGGGCGGCTCGACCGACCAGGGGAAGTTGATCCACTCGTCGGTCTTCTTCCACACGTACTCGCACTTCACGAGGGAGTGGGACTTCTCGTAGATGACGGCCGAGCGGACCTCGGCGACGTGGTCGATGCAGAAGTCGTGGACCAGCTTCAGCGTCTTGCCGGTGTCGGCGACGTCGTCGGTGATCAGGACCTTCTTGTCGGAGAAGTCGATCGCGTCCGGGACGGGCGCGAGCATGACCGGCATCTCCAGGGTGGTGCCGACGCCGGTGTAGAACTCCACGTTCACGAGGTGGATGTTCTTGCAGTCCAGGGCGTAGGCGAGCCCGCCGGCCACGAACACGCCGCCGCGCGCGATCGACAGCACGATGTCGGGCTCGTACCCGTCGTCGGCGATGGTCTGGGCGAGCTCGCGGACGGCCGTCCCGAAGCCCTCGTACGTCAGGTTCTCGCGTACTTCACTCATGTCCGGCTACCGCCTCACACCTGGGTCCGATGGAAGTTCATGTACGAGCGGGAGGCCGTCGGCCCCCGCTGGCCCTGGTACCGCGAGCCGTACCGCTCGCTGCCGTACGGGAACTCGGCGGGCGAGCTCAGCCGGAACATGCACAGCTGCCCGATCTTCATCCCCGGCCAGAGCTTGATCGGGAGGGTCGCGAGGTTCGACAGCTCCAGCGTCACGTGCCCCGAGAACCCCGGGTCGATGAACCCGGCCGTCGAGTGCGTGACGAGCCCGAGCCGCCCGAGGGAACTCTTCCCCTCCAGCCGCGAGGCGATGTCGTCCGGCAGGGTGATGACCTCGTAGGTCGAGGCGAGCACGAACTCGCCCGGGTGCAGGATGAACGCCTCGTCGCCCTCCGGCTCCACCTCGCGCGTCAGATCGAGCTGCTCGATGGCGGGGTCGATGTGCGGGTAGCGGTGGTTCTCGAACACCCGGAAGAAGCGGTCGAGACGCACGTCGATGCTGGACGGCTGCACCATGGATTCGTCGTACGGGTCGATGCGCACCCGCCCGGCATCGATCTCGGCCCGGATGTCCTTGTCTGAGAGAAGCACGCCCCCACGATACGCAGAGGGCGCGGACCTCCCCAATCGGGACCGGTTCCGCGCCCACCCCGGTTCACGCAGCTCAGCGCTGCTGACCCTCCACCGGCACCGCGTGCCTCAACCGCGCACACCGCGGACACCGGATGAGCCGCCCGGGCCCGATCCGCCCGGCCCCGAGCTGCTGAAGCGGAAACGAGGCGGTACTGAACACGTGCCCTTCGGCACAGCGGACGACGGTGCGCTCCACGGAACCCATCAAGTCCCTTCCCCTACACACATGCTGGACGAGACAGCCACATTAGGGGATCAACGGGACACCCTCCACGCGGCACTCCGACCCGCGCGGGAGAGACGAACTACGCCACCCGTGGCGCATGGGGTACAGTGTGCAACGATGCGACCGGCTCATCCGGCCGCTGTGCGGATGTAGTTTAATGGTAGAACATGAGCTTCCCAAGCTTATAGCGCGGGTTCGATTCCCGTCATCCGCTCTTGTGAGAAGGGGCGGGGGAGCGGGCCCCCGGGCCGGGGCTGTCGTTGAGGTTTAGGTTATACAATACGACACCGAGCCAAAACAAA
>NZ_JBHYKM010000007.1:70024-77704 GCF_042741435.1 Streptomyces sp. NPDC058955
GGTTGTGTGTTTTTTTGTTTTTTATTTTAATAATATGACCCACACTTTTTTTGGGGGGGTTTACTACCCAGTGCCCCTTTTTTTGTGACCCGGCCCGCCCCCCCCCCCCCCCCCTTCTCTGTTGTCTAGACCTCCTCAGGCGCCCCGCACCACCTACGCACCACCTGACCTCTTCTCCTGCTCCTTCCGCACCTTCTCCTGGGCCTGCTCGCGCGCCGTCCGCACCATCCGGTCCAGCCCGCCGGCCACCTCCTTCTGCCGGTCGTGGTCGGAGTGCTGGTAGATCAGCGCGGCCTTCTCGGTCGACTGCCCGGCCCGCACCATCGTGTCCTTCAGCGTGGCGCCCGATCGGGTGGAGAGCGTGTGCCCGGTGTGGCGGAGGTCGTAGAACCGGAAGGACGCCGGCATGCCGACCTTCAGTCGCGCCTTCTTCCACCTCCGCCCGAACGTGGACCGCCGGAAGGGCGCCCCCTTCTCCCCCACGAAGAGCAGCCCCTCAGGCCCCTTCTCCGCGTACCAGTCCATGTGCCGCTGGAGGTCCGTCCGCAGGAACTCCGGCAGGACGACGACACGCTTCCCGGCCTCCGACTTGGTCGGCCCCTCGGCGCGCTTGCCGGTGGCGAGTTCCGGCGCCGCCTTCCGGATGACGATCGTGACGTTGTCCACGTCGACGTCCTTCCGGCGCAGCTCCGCCTGCTCCTCCGGCCGCATGGGGCCGTAGGCGCCGAGGTAGACCATCAGGCGCCACCTGATGCCCACGGCCTCAGCGAGCGCGTCGACCTGCTCGACGGTCGCCACCTGACCCGACTTGGAGACCTCCTTGCCCGCGCCGCGGATGCGGCAGGGGTTCCGGCGGATCAACTCGTCGTCGGCCGCGGTCTCCAGGATGGCCTTCAGTAGCCGGTAGGACTTGGCGACGGTGGTCGCCGCGCCGGTGGCGGCGAGCCGCTCGGCCCGCCACTCCCGCACGCGGGGAGGGGTGATCTCGTCGAGGTCGAATCCGCCGAACGTCGGGAGGATGTGGAGCCGGAGGAGGCGGGTGTACAGCTCCTGCGTGAGCGGGGCGACTCCCCGCTCAACCACCCACTTCGTGGCGTACTCCTCGAAGTTCACCGCGCCGGCGTCCGGGTCGCGCCAGGCGTTGCGGGTGATGTCCGCCTCGATCTGCGAGAGCCAGATCTCGGCGTCAGTCCTGGTCTCGAACGTCTCGGGTGCGCGTCGGCGCTCGCCGGTCGGGTCGAGGTAGGAGGCCGTCCAGCGTCCGGAGCGGTACTGCCGCACCGCGCCGAATCGGCGCATGGTCATCTGCTTCTTCCGCTTCGGAGCCATCAGGCGGCCCTCCTCGCGCGACGGCGGGGCTGGATGGGCTCGACGGTGTGGGCGGCGATGAACTCCCGCACCACGCTGAGCGGGAAGCGCACGTGCGTCCCGAGCTTCACGTACCGGATGCGCCGTTCGGCCACCAGACGACGCGGGAAGCGCTCCGTGGTCCCGAGCATCGCGGCGAACTCGGGGACGGACAGGTACCTCTCCTCCAGCGGCGCGGGCACGGCCGAAGCGGGCGCGGCGGCGAGCCTCCGCCCGATGTGAGCGAGGTTGCTCATCAGACATGACTCCTTGTGGGGTGCCGGGGCCTCTTCGGCCCCTTCCTGTCAGGTCCGCTACTTCCGCTACCTCCGCTACCTCCCAGGTCAGGGGCATGATCGGCGGTAGCGGATGGGGTAGCGGTAGCGGATGAGTCCGCTACCGGCCCCGGCTCGGGCGGCCGGGGCGGGTAGCGGGGTAGCGGATCAGGTAGCGGACGTGAAGAGGTCTTCCGCTACCGTTTCCGGCTCGCTGACCTGCGGGGTAGCGGCGGTAGCGGAAGTAGCGGCCCTCAGGAGGACAGGGGGGCAGTAGCGCTCCCAGGCGTCGTGCAGATCGGCCGCGTAGTAGCCCTTCAGCACGGCGCCGGCGGTCTTGATGTTCCGGGCCTTGATGGGGGTGTTGTCGGTGGTCATGTACTCGCCGAGCATCTTGGCCAGGCCCCGGGAGTCGAGGGGGCGGCCGGCCATGTCGGCCCACGGCGCCTCCTCCAGCGCGCAGAGCCGGTCGAGGATGGCGACGGTGGGGAGCCGGTCGATGCCGACCATGACGTGGTCGCGCAGGTCGGTCAGCAGGCGGATGCCGATGGAGCCCTTGTCGTCGGCGCGGGCGGCGTTGACGAGTTCCACGCACGCCTCGCGGGCCCGCTTGGGCCAGGCGCCGCCGGCGGCGTCCGCGACGGCGAGGAGAGGTTCCCACACGTCGGCGGCCCGGTCGGTGACGCCGTCGGGCATCTCGGGCCAGCGTCCGGCGATGTCCTTGTGGACCTGCTCGGCCCACTGTGCGAGCCGATCGCGCAGCTTGTTGCCCTCGGCCTCGTGGAGCCGGGCGCGGAAGGGCTCGACCTTCTCGTTCCGGGCGCGGCGGCGCATGCGGATGATGACGGAGCGGGTGGTGATGGTGTCCGGGAGTCCGCCGAGTCCGGCGACGGCGACGGCGCTGTAGGAGGGGAACTCGACCACGGTCTGGTTGCCGCCATCCCCGACGCAGCGGTAGGTGACGCCGGAGCGGCGGTGGCCGGCGTTGAGGAAGCCGCGCAGCTCCTCGTTGTCTCCGGCCTTGGGGCCGAAGACAGTGTCGATCTCGTCGTAGAGGATCGTGGGCCGTCCGGCGGAGTCGGAGACGGACCGGAACAGGGCGGCGGCCCGCGCGTTCACCGCGAGCATCGGACGGGGCACCAGGGTCTCGACGACCTCCAGGGCGCGTGACTTGCCGGAGCCGGGTTCCGGGGAGAGGAACGCGATCCGGGGGGTGGAGTCGAAGGCGTCGAGGAGGTGGGCGTGGGCGTCCCAGAGCGCGACGGCGACGTAGGCGCCCTCGCGGGGGAAGACGTTGAACCGTCGGTGGAACGCCTCCACCTCGTTGAGTAGGGCAGCGCCGTCGATGGGCTCGGGCATGCGGGTGTCCCTCCGTGCGTGAGCGGGGGTGTGGTGGTTGGGGTGGTCGGCCGGGTGCGGGTCAGAGCTTGAAGGGACGCCTTCGGCGACGACCTTTTCGGCGCCCACGGCGTCGCTCGGCCGGGCCGGTTCGGCGACTGCGGGCCGGGGCGTGGTGGCGGTGGGGCTTTTCAGGGAGGGGGGTTCGGGGTGGCTCATGCGGCGGCCGGCCGGGGGCGGGCGGTGCGGATGGACCAGTCGAGAGCGCTGCGGATCGTGGCGCGGCACTCGGACGCGGACAGTCCGGCCGCCTCCCCCGCCGCTTGAAAAGCCTCCTCGGCCACGTGCCGGGGGATGTCTCCCCACGCGACGAACCGCCCCACGGCACGGGCGGACGCCAGCAACTGCGCGTTTCGGCGCCCCTTCTCGGCCGCCCGGACGGCGGCGGGCTCGCGCTCCAGCGCCACCTCGGCAGCACGGGACCCGCCGCCGAGGACGACGACCGGAGCCGGGTTCGCCGTACGGACGGGCTCGCGCGGGGTGGTGAGGGCGGTGTGGAGCCAGTCGGGCAGCGGGACCGGCGGGCGGCCGTCAAGGATGTCGTACGTGCCGTTCGGGGTGCTGCTGCCGGGGGCGACGACGTACCCGCCCCACCCTCGGGTGTCGACGTGCTTGGCGAGCCGTCCGGCGGTGTTGCCGAGCCGGGCCCCCTGGGGCTGGGTGAAGTACAGGTGCTGCCCGCCACGGGCGGTCCGGACGCGGTGGGTGTGGGGGACGGCGTGTCCGACGCGCTCGCAGAGCGCTTCGAAGTTGGCGACGCCGTCAGGCGTTTCCTTCTCGTCGTCCGCCTTGAGCGTGTCGAGGTCGACGACGAGCAGGCCGGAGGGGCCGGTAGCGATGCCGACGTTGTACGGGGCGTGGGTCCACGCGGCCACGAGGAGGTCGGGGTCGGTGGTGGCCCGCTGTTCCGGGGTGCGGTGCCCGCCCGCGCACCGGCCGGTGCGCGGGCAGTCCCGTTCGGGGTGGCCGGCAGGCCGCTTGTCGCGGGGGCGGAGGGGGAAGACGTGCCAGCCGCGTTCGGCGGCGGCGATGGCGTGGGCGAGCAGGCCCAAGCCGGGGATGTCGATGGACGGCAGGTCGCTCACGCGGCCACCCCCGTGCGGGCCTGGGTGAGGAACCGGGTGCCGATCCACTGGGAGTAGGCCGGGGGAATGGCCTCGGTCAGTTCCTCGCGGACGTCGGTCCAGTCGATGCCCATGGCGGCCTGAAGCTCCGGCACCGTGGGCTTGCCGCCGCCGTTGCCGTACGCGGCCACGTACGGGCCGTCGAAGAACACCCCGTGCCGCCACCCGCGTACCCGGCCCCGGTGCTTGGGGTGGGCGGGCCGGGTGACGTTCCAATGCCCGAGTTCGAAGTTGCGGTGTCGCAGCACGCCGAGGCCGAACTGTTCGCCGCACAGGGTGACGTCCTTGCGGATCTCCGCGCGGCCGTTGGGCTGCTCGATGACGTACGGCAGGCCGGACGCCTCCAGCAGCATCCGCGTGGGCGCCACCAGGTCGACGTGGGTGCCGCCCCAGCCCCTGGCGCGGTTGGTGCCCACGGTCAACGCGCACTTGTCCTGGCAGGGCGGCGAGGAGTGGACGAACGCGAAGTGCTCGATCTCCCCGGTGGCGATGAGGTCCGCCAGAACCTCCAGGGCGTTGGCCTGGACGAACCGGAAGGGGTAGTTGGGGCGCGGGGCGATGTCGACGCCGACGACGTCGAACCCGGCCCGCTGGTAGCCGGTGCCCGCGCCGCCGGCGCAGCAGAACAGGTCCAGCAGCAGCGGCCGGGCGCCGTCTCGCCGGATCGGGACGTGATGGGTCATGCTGGGTGTCTCCAGTTCTGTGAGAAGTGCTGGTGACGAGGGCGGCCCCAGGCTTTGGCGAGACGGGGGCCGCCCTCGGCGTAGCTAGGCGTGGGTGAAGGTGACGCTCATGGCGCAGGGGCTCATGCGCTTGCCGGCCTCGGCGTGGGCGTCCTCGTGGGCGGTGTCCTTGGCCAGGTCGCACACGAGGAGGCCGGTGGGGGTGAGGGTCCAGCCGCTGTGGTCGTCGAAGCCGGAGTCGACGGCGTGCTGCACGGCTTCTTCGGGACTGTCGAGGTGCGGGGTGTATCCCTCGGAGTCGGAGGTGTTCCCGCACAGGTCGCAGACGGCGATGTAGCAGGTGACGAGCTTGGTGGCCATCAGTGCTCCTTCACGCTGTCGTGGCGGGTGTGGTCAGTGGCCAGGTCGGTCAGCCGCTTGGCCTCGGCGGGGGTGACGTCGCGGTAGCGGATGCGGACCGTGCAATCAGGTTGGGGGCAGCGGACGGTGTGCTTGCCCATCAGCAGGGCAGCGGCGTCCGCGATGCGGCCGGGGAGGGGCTGGGGCACCGGGGCTCCCTAGTGGTGGTTGATGGTGCCGTTGGCGCGGCCGAAGAGGCCGGTGGAGGTGATGTTCTGGGTGATGTGGGTGGTCGTGCGGACCGATCCCCCGCCGCTGCTGCTGTCGCCGGTGAGGGCACGGCGGGCGGTGCGTAGGGCGAGGGGGGCGGCGATGACGGTGGCGACGACGAGGGCGGCGGCGGACCACAGGGCTTGGCTCATGGCGATGAGTCCCGGGGCGGCGTAGGAGAGTCCGATGCCGGCGGCGGCGGTGCCGCCGCCGACGGTCGGCGCGAGGAGCGCGGTGGTCTTGGCCCACGCCGGAACCGACCCGACCGGGCGGGGCGGGGCGGGCGGGGCGGGGGTGAGGGTGTAGCCGGTGACGATCCGGCCGTCGGGAAGCTGGACGGACGTGACCGCCGGGAGCCCGGCCGGGGCGGCGGGGACGACGGCGTGGTGGGTCGCGGGGAGCGGGATGGGGTGGTGGATGACGGGTGTCGGGGTGTGGGTGTGGTCGGGCATGGCGAGGCCCTTCTCGGGGTGTGGGGCGGGCCCGCGACTCGGGTGTCACGGGCCCGGATGCCGGGGTGTCACGGCGGTGTCAGGGGGTGTCAGGCGCGGGTGTCAGGGCGCGTGACACCCGCTCCCGCCTAAGGGTTTGGGTGTCACGGGGCCCTGACGGTGTCAGGCGTCAGGCCGGGTGTCAGGCGGCGGCGAGGGCGGGGACGATCCGCCAGCGGCCGGTCTGGTTGGTGGGTTCCAGGCGGCCGTCGAGGGCGGCGTCCTTGAGGCGGGCGGAGATCCACGGTCGGCTGTAGCCGTTGGTCTCGCACCAGTCGGAGAAGTCCTTCGGGCCGACGATCATCCGGCCCTCCATCTCGAACTCCTCCAGCGCCTCCTCGAACAGCACCCGCGCTTCCTCCGGGGAGGGCTTGCGGCCCTTCTCGATGCCGAAGAGGGGTGCGTCGTCGCCGGGCTCGTCGCCGGGCAGGTCCGTGTCGGGGTCGATGCCGTCGTCCTCCGGGTCGAGCCACATACCCTCGGTCATCTCCTCGTCCTCCTCGGCGGTGTCCACCGCCGTCAGGTGGGGGGCGGTGGTGGAGGCGACCGCCGGGCCGTTGTGGGTGTGGTGGGTGCGGTGGGTGTAGGCGTTGCCGACGGTCGCCTGAGCGGCCTTCACGGTGACCGGGTCGACTGGGGCGCCGTGGGCGGCGGCCCAGTCCGCCAGCTGCTCCATCACGTCCATCGAGCGGGTCGTGAACTGGCGGGTTCGTCCGGGGGCGGGGTAGCGGTCCTCGGGGATGCCGGCGGAGACCAGGTAGCAGTAGCCGGGGCGCCGGTTCCCCCACGCGCCCGGGTGGGCGCCGGCGTCCAGGACCGACTCGGGCAGGGCGAAGCCCTCGTCCCGCGGGTCGCAGCCGAACGCGAGCACGCTGGGCAGGGAGGCGCGGGTGCTGGTGCTCATCTGGTCGTAGCTCGGGCGCTGGAGCGAGACCACCAGGGAGACGCCGGCCGCGCGGGCCTCCTGCGCGATCCCGGTGAACGCGTCATCGCCGAGGCTGCGCAGGGTGTTCGCGGCCTCCTCGAACCAGGCGACCAGGAACGCCATGCCCTCACAGCCGCACGCGCTGCCGTCGGGGCGGCAGGAGTGCGCCGGGTCGGTCTGCTTCGCGGCGGCCTGGACGGTCCACTGCCGGTAGCGGTGGGCTCCAAGCCAGCGGGTGCGGGCCGGGATGACGGCCTGGAGCGCCTCCACCATGGCTTCCGTGCCCGGCCCGCCCTCCTCGGCCCAGTCGAACGCCGGGAGCAGGGGGCGGAAGTCCTGGAAGGACTTCGGGTCGGACAGCCACACGTTCACGTCGGTGCGGGAGACGATCTCGGTGAGGACGTTGAGGGCGCCGTCGCCCTTGCCGGAGCCGGTGCCGCCGGCGATGAGGAGGTGGGTGGCGTTGCGGCCCTGCTCGGGGTCGCCGGGCAGCCACAGAACCAGCGGGGAGCCGTCGTCGTACCGGCCGATGACCAGCGGGTTGGCGATTGATCCGCCCAGGTTGGACGGTCCGTCGTACTCGACCACCTCGCCGAGCATGTCCTCGGGGACGATGACGAGTTCGCCGCGGCGGGCGGAGTCGGCGTTGGGTTGGAACCGCAGCGCCGTCGTCGGCAGGTCCAGCGCGGACGCGAGACGCGGCAGGACCTTGGAGACGTCCTCGTTGGTCTGCTCGCCGGGCTCCAGTGCGATCTGCGCGGTGACCCGGTTCGGGGGGGGCGGGGTGTGGGACGATCGCGGGGCGGGGGGCGCGCACCCGCGCACCAG
>NZ_JBHYKM010000007.1:77714-108015 GCF_042741435.1 Streptomyces sp. NPDC058955
GCCGCGACACGGGGCTGGACGTGGGAGAGGACCTCGTTGGTCTGCTCGCGGGGCTCCAGTGCTTTCTGCGCGGTCACCCGGTACGGCTCGACCTTGGTCGAGCCGATCGCGGCGCGGGCCAGGCCGACCTTCTCCAGCAGGCCCTTGTCCCCGCCACCGGCGGCCGGGTTGTCGTCGTTGCGGCGCATGGCCAGGCGCACGTTCCACGACAGCGCCACCACGGGGCCGCCCATGAGAAACAGGTCGTCCAGCGGGCCGGCGGTCGGCCCGGCCAGGCAGGCGCCGGTCAGCCACGCCGACCCGGCCGCGACCGTGATGGCGGAGTGGAGGCGGCGCTGCTGGCTGGTGTTGCGGCCGATCCACCACGTCGCCCCCGTGAGGGCGACGGAGGCGAGGGTGAGTCCGGCGCCGGCGGCGGCGCTGTCGGCCCACCGCAGGTTGCCGAGGACTCCGGCCAGGCCGGTTCCGGCGACGCCGAGCCACGGCGGCAGGTGCGGCTTCGCCCGGTGGAGCAGGTAAGCCGTGATCGTCCCACCGGTGGAGCCGCTGCCGTGGTCGTCGAGTACGTCTACGGTCGTGTGCTTGCGTCCGGCCATGACCGGACCTCCCTTCCGACTCGGTTACTGCTGGACCCAGTTCATGCGCTGCTGGGCGCGGGGGCGGGCGTGGTGGCGGACGCGGTTGATCTCCTCGCGGTACTCCTGCTGGAACGTGGAGTAGGTGGCGGCGGCGAGCTTGGCGGCGTTGCGCAGCTCGTCGGCGGACTTCTGGAGCTTGCGGGCGACCTTCGCGGCCCGGATCCGGGAGCCTCCGATCCGGCCCTCCGGGTCCGGCACCGCCGCCAGCACGCTCTTCAGGATCTCGGCGCCCATGGCGACCTCGATGGACAGGGCGACGGCGGTGGCGCGCAGGTGGTTGCAGTAGGCGCGGACTTGCGCGGGGGAGGTGAAGTCGGGCTCGGGCATGAGGGCCTGCGGGTGCGGCCGCCGGCCGCCTCCTCCGTTGCCGTTGACGGTGGTGCGGTTGACGTTGACGTTGACCGGCGGGATGAACGAGCCGCCCATCGCGCCGACGAACCCGCCCACGGCGGCGCCGGCGTTGGCGAACTTGTCGGACTTGTTGCCGCCGCCGTTGCCGTTGGCGCGGTTGGTGTTGGTGCGGGTGGTGCGGCGGGCGTTGGGGTTCGGGATCTGGGCCATGACGGGGTCTCCTCAGGTCACTTCGAGCGGCGGACGACGAGCCAGAACACCTGCACCGCGAGCGTCAGCCCCGCCCACGTCCAGGCGAGCGGGACAGTGAGCGGGCCGTAGTGGAAGGTCGCAGCCGCCCAGCCGACGGCGAGGGCGGCGAGGACGGCGGCCGCCAGGAGGCGGCCGGGACGCTCCCCGACCCGCGCCGGGTGCTTGGCCCGGACCCAGACCAGGGCCAGCAGCGGGACCAGGGCGGCCGGGGCGAGAACGTAGACCATCCACGGGGCGATCGCGTGGACCACGGCCGTCAGGACGTAGGCGAGGACGGCGTAGCCGGTCGGGGCCCACGCGGCGCGGTGCTTCCACGCCCAGCCGCCGGCGGCCCGGGCGAGGCGGGACGACAGCGACGGGTGGGGCTCGGAGACGAGGACGACGACTGGCGGGGCGTTCTTGGCGCCGCGCTGGCGGGGGATGCGGACGGTGGTGGCACCCGGGGGCACCTGCACCGTGCGGGTACGGGAACGACGGGACACGGGATGCACTCCCTTACACACGAGAGACGAAGGAGGCCGCCCCAGAGAAGGTGGGGCGGCCGGGAAACGGTGCAGGTCAGAGCATGTTGGGCTCCAGGGAGAAGAACACGACGGTCGCGTCCTGCAGGTGCGGGTAGATGTTCAGGGCGTGCCGGCGGATCGCGCCGTAGGCGTCGTGGCGGGTCTCCCCGACGGCCGGGTTGTACGTGCCGGTTACCGTGCCCTGACCCCGTCCGTCGGACAGGGTCAGCACGTACATCAGCGAGCCCTGCGACTGGGCGTTCTGCATGGGAACCTCCAGGTCAGGCGGCGAGAGTGGTGGGGGCGTCCGCGCACGGGACGCACGAGCCGAGCGAGGGCGGGATCCGGTATCCGGCGTCCCGCCCACAGGCCGGGCAGACCCGGCGGGCCGCGTTCGCCCGGGCCAGCGCGGCCCGCTTGGCCGGGGTCATCGGCCGGACGGGGCGGGCGAGGTCGATCCGGTAGAGGTAGGCGACGAGGGGGCCGCGTCGGCGGCGGGGGCGTTCGAGCTGGGCCACGACTGGCTGACCCCCGGGCCGCAGACCCATCGCCCGGAGCTGCCGGAACGTGGCCAGCCCCTCCGGCGCCAGACGCCACTGGTACACGGGCAGGCTGGCCATCAGCTGAGCCGGTGGTGCGAGGCCCGGCAGGTGGCGGCGTGCTCGTTGGCCGCGCGGCGGGCGAAGCCGAGGTGGTCGCCCGTGTCGGGGCGGTCGCCGCAGCCGTGGCAGTGCCAGATCGAGCCGTAGGAGGCTCGGGTGCCGGTGACGTCGACGGCGGCGCCGGTCTGGTTGTGGAACCGGATGAGGAGGTTGTCGGGCTCGGGCGGGTTGGTGTGCGGGGAGAGCTTCACCGGGACGCTCCTTCCAGAGCCGGGGTGGTGTCGCGGAGTTCCTGGTAGCGGGTGGAGACCCAGCCGACGGACCAGCCGCACAGCTCGGCCGCCTGCCGCACCGGCACCCCGGCGGCGAACGCCGCGGCCACCGTCTGGCGGGCCTGCTCCTCGGGCTGCTTGCCGTTCACCGGCCCGGCGGCGAGGAGCGCGGCGCGTTCACGCTCGGCCTGCTCCTGCCGTTCACGGCGTTCACGGGCGGCCTGCTCGGCGGCCTGCCGGCGGTCGTGTTCGGCGCGCTGGGCGGCCTCGCGTTCACGTCGTTCACGGGCCAGGCGCTGCTGTTCACGCTCGCGTTCATCGCGTTCACGCGCCTCCCGCTCCGCCCGCTCCCTGCGCTCCTCACGCTCAGCCTGCTCGCGCACGAGTGCCGCCTCGTGCTCACGCTGTTCACGGGCCAGCTTCGCGTCGAACTCGCGGCGCTCACGCTCCCGCCGCTCCTCCTCGTCCGCCCGCCGCTGTGCGGCCTGCTCGGCCTCCTGGGCGTGCTCGCGGGCCTCCTGCTCGCGGCGCCGGCGCTCGGCCCGCTCCCGCTCTTCCAGGCCGTTCACGGCGGCCGTGATGGCGCGGCGGTAGGCGAGGCCGGTCTCGGAGGTGACGATGAGGAGGAGGGGTGCGACCGCGTGCACGGCCACTCCGACCAGGTCTTTCCTCAGTGCTGAGTCGGCCGTGTTCAGGGCGAGGGTCATGATGCCGGTCATCCACCGCAGCACCACCGGCCACCGTCCGCCCTCCCCGCCCAGGCGGGCCAGGACGGAGTCGAGGCGGACGACGATGACGACGGCGGCGTCCACGACGATGGGGAGGATGGGGGCGGTCCAGTCCCACTCGTCGGCGGTGTGGGCCCGCATCAGCGGCGTGACGGTGAGGACCGAGTACAGCATCGCCCCGCACACGATCAGCCACGTCCCGACGTTGAGCGCCTGCTCCGCTGAACGGATCTGAACAGCGTTCACGACACCGCCCCCAAGCCCAGTTCGACCGCCTCCAGCTCCGGGACGGGGGCGAAGCCGACCAGCTCGATGTCGGCGCCGGCGAACCGGCCGTGAACCTTCAGCACCCGCGTCCCGCCACCGCCCTGAACACGATGAACGACCCCCGTCGGGTCGATGTTCAGGGCCTCGCGCCACGCCTCGAACGCGCCGAGGCCGTCGTGCAGCGACAGCCGCAGCCGGTCCGGGTAGACCGGGCACAGGTCCACGTTCGGCGCCGTCAGGTCCGAGAGCGTCTGGGCGTTCACGCGGCACCGCCCGACTGCACCGCGATGCGGTTGGTCAGGTTCCGGCGCTCGACCAGGACCCGGTTGCGGGCCCGGCGCACGCGCCGCTCGTCCAGCTCGGTCGCCGGACGGTCCAACGTCATGATCTCCACGTCAAGGAGGTCGACCTCCGCCGCGATCAGCGGCAGCTCCAGCTCGATCGCGTCCAGCTCCGCGTCCGACGGCTCACCGTCGAACGCCAGCGCCTGGGAGGTGGCGGGGAGTGTGATGATGGACTTCATGGGTCGTGCTCCCTTCACAGCAGGGGGTGAAACGGCCCGTACCGAACCCCCGGTGCTCGAACACCGGGGGTTCACGCCGTTGAAGCTCGGGGGTGGATACCGGCTCCCCTCGACCCCGCCCGTACGAGACGGGCGGAGGAGGCAACCGGCCGCAGCCGAGCGGCTGCGGAGTTGGGTAAATCAGTGGTCTCATTCGGGGACGCGCCTGCCGGTTCAAGGAACAGCCGCTAGGGCCCCGTCTTAGGCAGAGACCTGCCGTCCGGACTGACAAGGACCGCCCCCATACAGGCGAACGGCTGTCCGGCGTCCTCGGCCCGCTCTGTCCCGGGCCCCTTGACCGCAACTCACCCTGAACTGGGGCACGTCGAGGTCCTGCACTCCCCCGGTCGGTGTAACCACCCGGCGGGCACATCCCTAAGGTTCCCTAGGGTTCCTTGCGGTGTCAAGCAGTAGGCTAGGGAACCTCAGGGATGTCACGACAGGGAGCGAGCGACATGGCAGGCCAGGCCGACAATCGGGCGCCCTACGCGAGGATCGCCGCCCACTACGCCGAGCTGATCTCGTCTGGCGAGCTTCAGCCGGGAACCCTCATGCCGAGCATCAAGAACCTCTCGGAGGAGTGGAAGGTCAGCACCGCGACCGTTGAGAAGGCCCTGCGGAAGCTGCGGAATGACGGACTCATTCGCGGCATTCACGGCATCGGCACCGAGGTTCTGGACCAGCCTGCCCCCATGTCCTCGGGTTCTCAGCGGCAGGACCGGGGACGCCGCACGGGGTCCAGCTGGGGAGACGGGGAGCGTTCCGACTCACACCAGGCCACTGTCGTGCCGGCGCCCGCGGATGTGGCGCAGGCGCTGGACATTCAGCCTGGCTCCGAAGTGGTTCGCCGCAGCCGCGTCTATCGCGACCGGCACGGCATCGTCGCGCACAGCACGTCGTGGATCCCCGCCCGCTACGCGCGCCTGATCCCGCAGTTGGCGACGAGCGAGCGATTGACGGGGGGGACCTCGCTCCAGCTCATCGCAGAGGCGACCGGACATCCGATCAGCCACCGCGTCGACACGGCTTCCGCCTCCCTCCTGACTCCGGAGTACGCGCGCCTTCTGGAGCTGGATCCCGACAACGCGCCCGCGGACCCGGTGGTCGTCATGACCGCAAGGTTCGTGGACAGCGAGGGCAGCGTCGTGGAGTACGGCGTAGACCTGGGCGGTCCCGGCCGTACGTGGCGGACGGAATCGGAGGTCGTCGCGTGAGCGGCGCGGACGCCCCCCAAGTGAACCGCGCGCCGTCTCGGCCGCCGTTCTGTGTCTTCATGGTTGGGCTTCCTGGATCCGGCAAGACCACTCTGTCCCGCGCCCTCACCGATCGCGGGTTCGTGCGCCTATGCCCGGACGAAGAGATGTTCCGCCGGCACGGCGTCTACGGAGTGGACTTTCCCCGCGGTCTCTTTCCGACCCTGGAGATTCCGGTCCTCGAAGACGTGGCTGCCGAACTTAGGGAGCACCTGCAGGCCGGGCACGATGTCGTGGTCGATCACGGCTTTTGGACCCCTGAGGACAGGGCGAAATGGCGGTCAATCGCCACAGACGCCGATGCAACCCCCATCCTCGTCTATTTGGCAGTGAGCCATGACGAGCTGTGGGCACGGATCAGTAAGCGCAACGAGTTCCACGCGAACGATCCGAACGCGATCTACTTCTCCGAAAGCGACCTCCAGCGGTACCGCGCCCGCTTCTTCCCCCCCGAGGCGGAAGAGTCGCACGTACTGTATGACGGAAACCCCTCAACAGTGATTAGCGCCCTAGTTTAGGTTCCCCCCTGCCACACATGTTTCGCTTCACAGGTCGACTCAACTCCCTCGATCAGGAAGTAACCACCTCTAGGGCGTAAAAGACTTGGCTTGCGAGATAAGAACTTTCTGCGCCAAGAATTTCACAAGCCTGACATCCGGGGCGAGATTTTCAGATTCTTTCGAGAAGGGCATGAGCATCTCCCCGTGCGACACTCCATCATTCTCCTTGGTGTGCACGATTCGACACCTGATGTCATAAACTCGATTCGCAACAGCAGCCAAAAGATCACTTCGCGCATCAGACAGGTTGATCTGCGTGACGCTCTTGATCTTCTGCTTTCCTGAAAAATGGTCACGCAGCTCGGCGTCAGAAGAGATGAGATCCCGGACCTGTTCAGGGGTAACACAGGCAGCAACGGTTGCAGAAAGCTGCTCCCTCTCGCTCCCAAAACCTCTACCCGCACCGCTCGCCAACGCGAGAATACGGATCAGACTGCCATCATCCTCCGGGCGAAACCGGGGGTCCCTGAGCTCACTCCGCAGCTTCGCCAGGGTCCCCAAGTGACTAAAGGTTGGAAAGAAGTATTCCAGCACTTGATAGTAGGCCAAATATTCAATGAGTGGGAATTCTCCAGAAATCCTACCAAACCAATACAAGCTAAGCGGCTTTTCGGGGTAATTGTATCTCGGCATTCGAGGAGCCTGATCGAATTCCGCAACCCCCTCTTCATCTCGGAGGGGCCGGCGAGGCTTCCACAGGCGAACACAGAGCTCATAAGTCAAGTCAAGCTCGAAGAATGCAGCTTCAGCAACACGTTCAAGGATTCGCAACGCTTCATCATGCGTTTGAGCCGTGACGCCGCTGATACGCAGAGTAGGAAAGGTGTGGCGACGGGGCCGATAATCACGCCGCGCCGGAGGAATAGGTGGATAGATGCGCGCTCTTTCAGCAAACTTGGAAAATCGCTTCGAGGTGCTGCCGAGCGCCACGCTCAGCACTTCATCGCCGTTTGGCTCGAAGTCAACAGACCATAGCCGGGAGTTTGACCTACGCCAATCGTCCCCGGGCGGATCTACCAGCACTTCCTCAAACAAACTCCCCTGAGTCGACCTCGACTCCGACTCGTCAGGGATAACCTGAGCCCCAGGGATATCCCTTAGCCAGAATTTTTGGTAGCCGCGCGTCTCCACAGACGCCTCGATCACACCATCATTCTTAAAGAAGCACGCATCATAGTCCCCGAGATACATCAAGTTCTCCGGGCCGATATCCAAGAGAAGGATGGCTCGCTCCCGTGACACGATTTGCCGTCGGGTATTCCTCCCGTTCTTCAAATAGACAACCGTAGTGCCCAATTCGCTCTGTTCGATTTCTATACCCAGTGTCTTGCAACGAGCAAAGAGCTGACTCTGAGGGTCACTCTCAACCTGATCCATTCGACGTTCGCCCACAGCTTCCCCTTCCCCACACCGGTCTGACAGCAGGCTAGCCGGATGCCGTGGCCCAAGGCGCAAGGGGCGGGGACCTGAAGCATCCAGCTACGGCCTCCGCGAACCGAGTGAACGCTTCGTGTTGTTAGGGAAGTTCAGCTAGCTCCTTGCGAGCGCCACCCCCCGGGAAGCATGTGGGGTCTCCGGCTTCGAGGAGCGCACCACCTGTGCACCACCTAGGACGGACAACCACGGTCAACCGCGGATCTACCCCAGGACGGCAGACTGCCTTCAGTGACGACGAAAGCCCAGGTCAACGCGGCGATCCAAACGTGGCGGGGCAAGATTCCCAAGCTTATAGCGCGGGTTCGATTCCCGTCATCCGCTCTTCGAACGAAGGCCCTGGTCAGAGACCAGGGCCTTCGTCGTCGTCCGGGCCGTCCCGGGGTGGTGGATCAGTTCTGGGTGGGGGCTTGGGGGGTGTGGGTCTTCTCTCGCATCTTGCGGAGCAGTTCCGCCTTGCGGTCGGCGGCGCCCTGGCGGTCGAGGTTGCGGTGGGGGCCGTTGTTCTGGCGTTCGGCGCGGGACAGCTTCTTGCGCTGGCCGCCGCCCTGGCCCACGGGGTTGTTGATGTTCTTGCTGTCGGTCACGGGGGCTCCCGGTCGTGAGGTGCGGTGGTCTACGGGTTCGGAAGGCCCGTGGCCCGGGACGGCAGGGCGTCCAGGGCGGTGAGGTCCTCCGGGGTGAGGAGCAGGTCGGCCGCCGCGATGTTGTCCTCCACGTGGGCGACCGAGGAGGTGCCGGGGATCGGGAGGACCACGGGTGACCTGCTCATCGTCCAGGCCAGTTTGACCTGTGCGGTGGTCGCTCCGTGCCGGGCGGCGATCCGGGCCGCCGGCTCGGAGGGTTCGGGGCGGCCCAGGGTCTCCAGGGAGAAGAAGGGGACGAAGGCGATGCCCTGCCGGGCGCAGGCGTCGAGGACGTCCGCGTCCTGGCGGTGGAAGAGGCCGTACATGTTCTGCACCGCCGCCACCGGGGCGATCCGCTGGGCCGCCGCGAGCCGGCGGGTGGTGGTGTTGCTGAGGCCGAGGTGCCGGATCAGGCCCTCCTCCCGCAGGGCCGCGAGCGCGCCGAACCGTTCGGCCAGGGTGTCGTCCTCGTCGTCGTCCCCGTGGAGGCGCAGGTAGACGAGGTCGAGGCGGTCCCGGCCGAGTTCGCGCAGCGTGCGGTGGACTCCGGCGACGAGTTCACGGGGGCCGGCCGGGGCTCCCCAGCTGCCGTCGGGGTGCCGGACCGGGCCGACCTTGGCGGCGAGGACCAGGTCCTCCGCGTAGGGGTGCAGGACGCGGCGGATCAGGCCGTTGGCCGAGAGCTCCCCGTGGAAGTAGAACCAGGCGGTGTCGATGTGGTTCACCCCCAGCTCGACGGCCCGCCGCAGCACGGCCGCCGACGTCTCCGGGTCGTTCGCGGGGCCGGCGATCTCGCGGGCGGGGAGCCGCATGGCGCCGAAGCCCATCCGGGCGACGGGAAGGTCTCCGCCGAGGAGGAAGACGGAGGGCGGGTTCTCACGGGTCGTGGTCATGCCTCCCGATCCTCGGGAGGGCTCGTGCCGGAGGCGAACGCCTGGCAGCTTGGTGCCATGACGACGCGGGACATCGTGACGGTGCGGGGCGAGGCCGAGCTGGCGCGGCGGGCGGGCGCCCTGTTCGACGGGGTGCGGCGGGAGTTCCTCTGCGCCGCCGGGGAACCGGGAACGTGGTCGGCCGCCGCCCCTCGCGCGCGTCGCGCGCTCCCGCCCGGTCTCGTGGTGCGCAAGCTGTACGGTCCCGGCGTCCTCCGTGCCCCCGGCGGCCAGGAGTTGCTGGGGCGGCTCGGCGAGGCCGGCGCGGAGGTCCGGATCTCGCCCGCGCCGCCGGCCCACGAGGCGATCGTCGTCGACGGGCGGCTCGCGGTCCTCGCGGCCCCGCGGCCGGCCGCGGGGGGACCCCGTACGTACAGCGTCGTCCAGGAGCCGGACGTGGTGGCCGGGGTGCGCGCCCTGTTCGAGGCGGCCTGGGCGGTCTCGACGGATCTCGCCGTGTACCGTCGTGCGCCGTTCCCCCGGCTCGACGACGCCGAACGGGCCGTCCTGCGGGCCCTGGCGGCCGGTCACACGGACGAGGCCGCGTCCCGCCGGCTGGGCGTGTCCCTGCGCACCTACCGCCGGCGGGTCGCCACCCTCATGACCGCGCTGGGCGCCCGCTCCCGTTTCCAGGCCGGCCTGCGGGCCCGCGAGGTCCTCGGCCGGGGGCCGGACGCCTGACGGAGCCGCCCGGCCGGAGGCCTGCGGGCACGGGCCGGGGCCGTTCACGGCCCGGCGCCCTCCGGGGCCGGACGGGCTTCGGGGGCCAGCCAGGTCAGGACCGCCGTGGTCATGGCCGTCACGCCGGTGGTGAGGGTGGGTTCGATGACGGGGGCGAAGCGCGGGGAGTGGTTGGAGGGGATGTCGCGGGCCACCGTGCCGGACTTCCGCGCCTTCTCGTAGGTGGCGGGGTCGGTGCCGCCGAAGAACCAGTAGCAGAGGGGTGCGCCGGCGGCGGTGCCGAAGGCGGCGCAGTCCTCGCTGCCGGTCGCGGGGCCGGGGTCGAAGACGCGCTCCTCGCCGAGACGGGAGCGGAGGGCGGCGAGGGTGCGGGCCGTGGCGGCGGGGTCGTTGACGAGGACGGGGAAGGCGTCGAGGGTCTCGACGAGGGGTTCGCGCGGGGCTCCCGCGGCGGCCGCCTCGCCCTCGATGATGCGGCGGACGGCGGCCAGGACGGTGGCGCGGACGGCGTCGGTGTAGGTGCGGATGTTGAGCTTGAGCTCGGCGGTGTCCGGGATGACGTTGTCCGTGGTGCCGGCGTTGAGCGCGCCGACGGTGACGACGGCGGTGTCGCCGCCCGCGATCTCGCGGGAGACCACGGTCTGCAGGCGCATCACGGTGGCGGCGGCCATGACGACCGGGTCGACGGCGGCCTCCGGGCGTGAGCCGTGGGCGCCCTTGCCGTACAGGGTGACCTTCAGCGCGTCGGTGGCGGCGAGCGCCGGGCCGGCGTGGCAGCCGACCGTGCCGGCGGGGAACGGCGCGACGTGCTGGGCGAGGACGACGTCCGGGATGCCGACCCTGTCGAACAGGCCGTCGTCGATCATGGCCTGGGCGCCGGCGCCGATCTCCTCGGCGGGCTGGAAGACGGCGGTGACCGTGCCGGACCAGGAGTCGCGGGCGGCGGCGAGCAGGCCGAGGGCGCCGAGGAGGCAGGTGACGTGCATGTCGTGGCCGCAGGCGTGCATGACGCCGTCGGTGGTGCTCGCGTACGGCAGCCCGGTCCGCTCGGTGACGGGGAGCGCGTCGAAGTCGGCGCGCAGCAGCACGTGCGGGCCTGGGCCGTTGGCGAGGACGCCGACGACGCCGGTGCGGCCGACGCCGGTGGTGACGTCGAGGCCGAGGTCCCCGAGGCGTTCCGCGATCAGGCCGGAGGTGCGGTGCTCCTGGAAGGGAAGCTCGGGGTGGGCGTGCAGGTCCCGGTAGAGGTCCGCCAGGCCGGGGGCGGTCCGGGGCAGCCCGGCGAGGACGGTGTCGGCGGCCGTGCTGTCGGCGGCCGTGCCGCCGGGGGGCGTGGCGCCGGGGGCCGGGGCGTCGCCGGAGGGACGTTCCGCATCGCTCATGGCCACATGCTCCGGGGCGGGTCACCCGCAGGCATGCCTGGTGGTCCGTTCGGATGACGCCCCCCTCAGTGGGAGGCCCACCAGGTGGAGGGGGCCGCGGTGGTGTAGCCCAGGGACTCGTAGAGGGGCCGGCCGAGCTTCGAGGCGGTGAGGGTGGCCGGGAGGTCGGGCAGGTGGGCGAGGGAGGCGAGCATGACGGCCCGGCCGACGCCGCGCGAGCGGAAGGCCGGGGACGTGGCGATCCAGTAGTGGCTGGCCACGCCGTCGTGCACGACGCTGACGCCGGCTCCCGCCGGTTCGCCGTCGCGCAGGGCGACGAAGACGTCCACGCCCGGCTGCTCGACGAGCGCCGGCGGGAACATCTCGCCGGGGCGGTGGGGCTCGAACCCGGTGAGCTCGAAGGCCTCGATGACGATCCGCTCGGCCGCCCGGAGGTCCTCGGGCCGCTCGACCCGGATCACGTCCGGGACCGGTTCGCCGACGGGCGCCGGGGGGCGCAGCATGACCGGCATCTGCCAGGAGCGCGGGGCCAGGTGGCTCAGGTCGGTCGCGCTGAACGGGTCCTCGGCCAGCACCGGGCCGACCGCCCGGTGGGCCAGCGCGGCCAGTTCGGCGAGCTCGTCCGGGTCGAGGTCCGGCTCCTGGATCAGGATCCGCAGGCCGGCGCGCTCGTCGCCGTCGACGGCGACGAAGCCGCGGCGCCGGACGACGTCGTGGCCCCGGGACCGGCCGGTCGCGGTCCAGAAGGCGGCGGAGTTGCGGGCCTGACGCAGCGGCGCCTCGGACAGGGCCAGGGACGCGGGTGATGTGGTCATGACGCCTACCGTAGTGGCGAAATCCCCTCCCACCTGGGCCACTTCGCGGCGTGGCGGCTGGGCCACCTCCCCGGACCGCGGTCGCCGTCACCGCGGCATCAGGGCCGCCCGGTCGCCCCCGCGCCGGCCTCGGGTCGGCGACCCGGGGCCGGCGTCACGGCGTCACGGCGTCACGCGTCACGGCGTCACGCGTTACGGCGTGAAGGCGTCACGGCCTCCCGGTCAGGCCGGCTCGACGTGGAAGGTGATGCCGTCCGCGAGGGCCTCGCAGCGCCGGACGGCCTCCGCGCGGGTGGGGGCGGTGGCGAAGACGTAGCCGCGGTCGGAGGAGAGGAGGGAGTCCATCGCCGACACCTCGTCGCCCACGTGCTTGCCGATGACCGCCCCGGCGTCCTCCGCCGCGAAGTCCTTGAGGTACGGGATCATGTGGGGGGCGCGTTCGCCGGCCGGGACCCGGCGGACGGGGACCGGCAGCTCGTCCGCGCCGGTGATCGCCGTGATCCGGCCGGGGGCCGCGTCCAGGAAGCGGATCGCCGCGCCCTGCTTCGGCTCCGGCGCCGTCTCGGGCAGCCGGTCGATGCCCAGCGGCACCGTCATGAACAGCCGCGCGGGGTCCCAGCCCGTGGCCCGGTGCACCATCTCGGGGATGCCGGCGCCCGACAGCCGGTTGTGGGTCTCCAGCAGGCGCGGGCCGGCCGGGGTGAGGACGAACTCGCTGTGCGAGGGGCCGTCGGTCAGGCCGACCGCGTCCAGCACGCCGGCGGTGACCCGGTGGAGCTCCGCCAGGTCCGGCCGCGCCGCGTCGCTGGGGACGCTGCACTCCCACTCGACGAAGTGCTCGTTCACCCGGTACTCGCTGACGCCCAGCACCACGTGGCGGCCCTCGTGGGAGAACGCCTCGACGCTGACGACCGGGCCCTCCAGGTACTCCTCGGCCAGGACGCCGCCGTACCCGAACTCCTCGATCTCCCGGACGGCGCGGGCGGCGCCCTCCGCGTCGCTCACCACGTTGATGTGCAGGCTGCCCGCGCCCTGGCCGGGCTTCAGCACGATCCGGTCGCCGACCTCCTCCAGGAACGCGACCGCCTCGGCGGCGCTGCGCACCCGGCGGTGGCGCACCGGGCTCAGCCCGTGCCGGTCCAGGGCCTGCCGGGTGAGGGCCTTGTCCTGGATGATCCGGGACACCTCCGGCGGGGTGCCGGGCAGGCCGAGCTTCTCGTTGACCTCGCCGACCGGCACGGCCGACAGCTCGGTGGTGGTCAGGATCCGGTCGAAGGGCTCGGCCTCGTGCAGCGGCCGCAGCAGCTCCAGGAGCGCGCCGGTGTCGGTGATGTCGCAGGTCAGGACGGAGACGCAGTGCTGTTCGGCCTCGGCGCGGTCGAACTGTCCCTCGGTGTGGACCAGGGTGACGTCGATGCCGAGTTCCCTGGCTCCGTGGACGGGGGCGGGACGGCCTCCGACGACGGCGATACGGGGCCGTGCGTTCATCGCGGTGCTCTTTCCGTGGGCGGTCTGGAGGGGGGCGGGGGCGCTGCTCAGGCGGGTGCTCGGGTGCACCTCGCGCTCGACGCGGGGCAGGATCTCGGGGAGGTAGATCTCCTGGATGGCCGCGCCCTCGCCGTGCGCCTCCCAGTGGGCGCGGCTCGCCCAGCGCTCGACGAGGACGAAGCGGACCGGGTCCGCGTCCGAGCGGTACGCCTCCCAGGAGACGCAGCCGTCCTCGGCGAGGCACAGCGGGCGCATCCGGCGGAGCGCGTCGGCCACGGGCGCGGCGTCGGCGGGGTCGGGCACGCGGACGATGACGATCAGGTCGAACACGGCGGTCTCCCCGGCGGTGTTCGGGACGGCGGTCGGGTCGGGCATCAGGCGGTCTCCTCCGCTGCGGCGATCCGGACGATCTCCGGGAGCCAGGTGCTCACCGGGGCGAGGTCGACGCCGAGGGCGAGCGCCCGTCCGGCGTCCATGCCGAAGTCGGCCGGGCAGGAGTAGGGCGAGAGCGCCGGGTCGCCGGCCGGGTCGTCCTTCTCCACGACGGTGGTGGCCTTGCCGGTGGCCTGCTCCACGGCGGCGCACACGTCGTAGACGTCCGCCGTGTCCGGGGAGGCGACGTTCACGACGCCGGGCAGTTCGGTGGTGGCGGCCCGGGCGAGGAACGCGGCGACGTCCGGGGCGTGCACCAGGGAGGTACGGCCCGGGCGGGCGTGGGCGGTGACGGGTTCCCCGGCGCGGGCGCGGTCGAGGTGGAACCGCAGCCGGCCGGTGAAGTCGTCGGTGGCGGCGAGGACATGGGCGACGCGGGCGACGGTGACGGGCACCTGCGCGTTCCGCACCAGGGCGGCCTCGGCCTGCCGCTTGCCCTCGCCGTAGTTGCGGCCCACGAAGTCCAGGTCGTGCCACGGCAGTCCGGTGTCGTACGCGTACTCCTCCGGCCGGAGTTCGTCCTCGCGGGCGAAGGCGCTCAGGGGCGGCGCCGGGGTCCGGTGGCGGAAGGTGTCGGTGTTGTACACCTCCATGCTGCTGGTGAGCACGAACCGGCCGGCGCGCCCGCCGAAGGCCGTGGCGGCGTCCAGCGCGGCGGCCGGGGTGTAGCACGCCTGGTGCACCACGGCGTCGAACCGCTCGCCGGCGACCGCGGCGGCCAGCTCGCCCGGCCGGCCGACGTCGGCGGTCAGCCGCCGCACGGCCGGGCCGAACGGGTCGGCCGTGCGGCCCCGGGTGACCAGCGTGACCCGGTGTCCCTCGTCGATCAGCCGGCGCACCAGGAGCTTCCCGAAGAAGCGGGTGCCTCCGATGACGCAGATCTCAGCCATCTCTCTCGCCTTTCTCGTCCGTCTTCTCGTCCGTCCGGACGGGGGGTTACGCCTTGACCGGCTCGGCCGGCGCGGACTCGGCGCTCTCGGTGTCGCCGGAGCGGTCCTCGTCGCGGCTGGCGAAGCAGACGACGGCGCAGAGCGCGGCCACCGCGGCCGCCACGTACCAGTTCGCGCCCGGCAGGTCGGCCGAGACCGACACGTCGAACATCACGCCGGCGAGCAGCGCGCCGGCCATGTTCCCGGCGCTGCGGAAGAAGTGCATGGCGCCCATGGCCCGGGCGAGCTGCTGCTCGGGGACCTTGCGGGAGACCCACATGTCGAAGGAGGGCACGAAGAGGATCTCGCCGAAGACGACGACGAAGCAGCCGGCGACGACGGCCCACAGCGCGGCGGGTCCGGAGCCGAAGAGGGTGAAGGCGAGGGCCATCGCGGTCAGGCCGATGCCCATGACCACGCCCGGGCGCAGGTGCTTGATCGCCAGCTTGAAGACCGGGTACTGGAGGACGAGCAGGCTGAGGCCGGTGATCCAGAACGGGGCGGAGGGCGCCCACTGCGGCACGTACTTCCCCATGTGCAGCGGGATGCCGACGACGAAGCACAGGGAGAGGAACCAGAACACGGCCGACAGCAGGAAGTAGCGGGTGGCGCCGCCGACCTCGACGGACTTGAGCCCGGCCAGGCTGAACAGCGGCGCCCGCTCGGCGCCGGCGTCCTTGCGCGGGGCGGCGGTGCCGTCGGCCTGGAAGCCGTCGCGGGGGATGAAGAGGGAGGCCGACAGGCAGAAGCCGAGGAAGAGCACGAAGACCGCGGTGAACACCACGCGCAGGTCCATGCCGAGGAGCAGACCGCCGGCGAGCGCGCCGCCGAACAGGCCGACCTGCGCGGACATCTGGAAGGTCGAGAACGCCTTGGCGCGCTCGTCCTCCGGGTACGACACGAGGATGTTCTTCAGGCCGGGGAAGGCCGTGCCTGAGCCGAAGCCGATGAACAGCGCGAGCAGGCTGTAGACGGCGACGCCGCTGGTGAAGCCCATCAGGCCGAGCGAGATCGCCTCCAGGCCGGTGCCGACGAACACCGCGCCGCGGATGCCGAGCCGGTCCGAGAAGCCCTCGTAGGAGAAGGTCGCGGCCAGCCGACCAACGTACGTCATGCACATGACCACGCCGGCCCAGAAGCCGCTGTCGCTGTCGCCGAGCGAGGCCACCAGGATGGGGAACCAGATGAAGTTCCCGATGTGGGCGAGGAAGATCCCCGCGTTGAGCCCGAAGAGGGCGCTTCTGCGCTCGCTGGTCACAGGCTTGCCTTTCCTTGCGAAGGGGCCGAGCGGAGCTCGGAGATGGTGCGGGCGAGGGCCGCCCGGTCGATCGGCACGCCGTTCACGACGGTGGCCAGGGGAAGCGCCGACAGCGGGCCGCCGGCGGCGTGGAGGTTGAACGTGGCGGCGGCCCCGGCCCGCAGCGGCGGCCCGTCGGCGCGGACGCCGCTCAGCGCGTCGAAGTGGCGGCGCCCCGTGACGGTGGCCTGTCGGCGCAGCTCCTCGGTCAGCCCCTCGTCGTCCCCGGCGAGCAGGGCGAGTTCGCCGAGGAACGAGTAGCCGTGGTAGGCGCCGAGGTTGCCGGAGTCGGTGCCGATGAGCAGCTCCCCGCGGCGCAGGGCCGCCAGGGCGTTGCGGCGCATGTCGGCGAGGGCCGCGGTACGGGTCTCCTGGCAGCCGTACTCGATGCCGAAGGGCTGCTCGACGGTGTGGACGAACTCCAGGTTGCGGGGGTCCTGGGTGTCGAGGAAGCCCTCCCGGCCGTACTCGGCGAGGAACTCCTCCCGCGTCATGACCATCGACCGGAGTCCGGCGAGCGTGGAGACGAACCGGGCGCCGTCCAGCCGCTTCCAGTCGGCGTCGTCGAGGGTCCGGTCGCGGACGGTGTGGGCGAAGAGCCGGAAGCCGCACTCGTACGCGAAGAGCGTCTCCTCCAGGGTGTTGCAGTCGACGACCGCGGTCACCCCGCGCTCGGCGGCGATCCGGGCGGTGAAGCGCAGCACCCGCTCGGAGAGCCGGGAGAAGCGGACCGGGCTGCCCGGCTGCTCCGTGCCGTCGGTGAACATGACCTTCAGGAAGGTGCCGCCGCGTTCGGCGTTGGAGCGGAGCGCGTGCTCCAGGTCGGCCTCGACGGCGAGCATGTGGACCGGGGCGGGGAACTCCACTCCGTGTCCGGTGCGCCCGGCCGCGTCGGTCATCGCGGTCACCGCGTACCCGCAGTGGACGACCTCGGGGTACGGCCACGGGGACGCCTCGCGGCCGGCCCGCCAGGCGTCGTCCACCAGCGGGAAGCCGAACATGTCCACGACGTGGGTGACCCCGTGGTACAGGTACTGGAGGGCGACGATCCGCGGGTCGTCGACCGAGTCGTCCCAGTTGGCGGGGAGCGAGACGTGGGCGTGGGTCTCGGTGTAGCCGGGCCACAGCTCGGGCTCCGAGCCGGTGCGGCGGCCCGCCGGGGTGAAGGCGGTGAACACGCCGTCCTCGGCCGTCACGTCGAACAGCGCCTCGTCGTCGAGGACGGGGATCGCGACCCCCCGCACGGTGAGGGTCCCCGCCTCCTGCCGGATCGGAGCGGTGGTCACCGGGCGACCTCGACGCCCATGCGGAGCTCGATCCGGCCCAGGGCCTCCTCGCAGCGCTCGTTGACCTGCGCGCGGCCCTCGCCGGTGAAGATGAGGTGGCCGATCCAGTCGAAGTTGCTCTTGGCGAGCCGGTCGACCGCGGTGCCGGGCTTCTTGTACGCCTGGGCGCTGTGGAAGCCGGGCAGGTCGGCGAGGCCGTCGAAGCCGATGGACTCGACGGTGCCGGCGACCGGGGCGCCGAACCAGTGGCCGCCGGCCGTGGTGCCGCCGGGGAAGGGCAGCTCGGGGCGCTCGCCGAGGGCCTGCCGGATGACCTCCAGGTAGGCGTCCACGCCGGAGGAGATCTTCATCAGGGTCGGCACGATGCCGCCGATGAGCCGTCCGTTGACCTCGCAGAGCACCGGGCCGTCCGCGCCGAGGAGGAACTCGGTGTGGATGAAGCCGAAGTCGACGCCCAGCTCGTTCAGGACCTTCGTGGTCATGGCGAACAGCTCGTCCTGGAGCGGGTGGCCCTCGAAGTAGGTGGCGCCCATCTCGATGAAGTGCGGGAAGCCGCTGAGCGGGCGGTCGGTGAGGCCCAGGTTGACGACCTCGCCGCCGGCCAGCACGCAGGACTCGACGGAGATCAGCTCGCCCTCGACGAACTCCTCGATGAGGATGTCGGGGATGCGGACGACGCCGCGCCCGTAGTCGGTGACCCGCTCCAGCTCGGCGAGGTAGTCGCGCAGGTCCTGCTCGTCCTTGAGGTGGAGGACGTGGAGGCTGGCGGTGCCGTCGGACGGCTTGACCACGCAGGGGAAGCCGACCTCGCGGACGGCGGCCTCGACCTCGGCCGGGTCGTCGACGTGCGCGAAGCGGGGCTGGCGGACGCCGGTGCCGTCCAGGGTGAGGCGGGTGCGGTGCTTGTGCCGGGCGTTGAGGGCGCCGTCGACGCTCATGCCGGGAAGGCCGAGGGAGCGGGCGACGGTGGCCGTGTGCACGGTGTGGTACTCGCTGTAGGTGGTCACGCCGTGCACCGGGTTGGCCGCGTGGATCTCCTTCGCGAGCCGCTCCAGCTCGTCGATGGAGAACGCCTGGGCGCTCTTGACGACCTGGCAGCGGGGGTGGGCGAAGGCGTCCTTCGCGAGCGGCGAGGCGGCCAGGTAGAAGTCGGGGTCGGCGGAGACGAGCGTGACGTCGTGGCCCAGCTCCAGGGCGTTGGCGATGCCCTGGATGCCGTTCGGGTTGCACTCGATCATCAGGACGTGCATGGCGGAACTCCTTGCGGACGTGGGGTGGGTGGGCGGCGGCGTGCGCGGGGTTTCAGGGGGTGGCGGCGGCGAGGACGGCGTCGGTGGTGAGGCCGAGCCGGGCGAGGACCTCGTGGTGGTCGCCGCCCTCGTACGGCCAGTCGTGGCCGGCGTTGACGCCGACGACCTCGCTGCCGGGCAGCAGCAGGGCCAGCGCCTCGGCGGCGCCGCCCTCGGCGCGGTGCTCCTCGACGACCACGAACCGGCGGTGGCGACCGGCCAGTTCGGCGGCGGAGCGGGCGAGCCGCGCGTGGTCGAGATGGACCAGGTGGGCGTGGGCGAGCTCGGGGCGCCGCTCCCGGGCGGCCAGCGCCAGGCGGGTGCCCTCCTCGCCGACGGAGACCAGGCAGGGCGTGTCGGCGTCGCCCCGGGCGTCCCACACGACGGGCGGGACGCCGTCCGCGCCGCTTCCCGGGAGGGAGGTGTACGCGGCGTTGCGGCCGGTGCGGATGTAGGTGGGCGTGCCGCTGAGGGCCGCCTCGCGGACGACCGCGCGGGTCTCGGCCTCGCCGTACGGGGCGGCGACGGCGACGCCCGGGATGCTGCGCAGGACCGCCAGGTCCTCCAGGCAGTGGTGGGTGGTGCCGAACCAGGCGCCGGACACCCCGGCGTACGGGGCGACGACGGTGACGCCGGCCTTCAGGTAGCCCAGCGTCAGCTTGAGGCTCTCGGCGGCGCGCAGCGCGGCGAAGGGCGCGAAGGTGGACACGAAGGGGCGGTAGCCGGCGGCGGCCAGCCCGGTCGCCATGTCGATCATGGCGCCCTCGGCGATGCCGAGGTTGAAGAAGCGGTCCGGGTGGGCCAGTTGGAAGGGGTGCTTCTTGCCGCCGAGGTCGGCTTCGAGGCAGACGATACGGGGGTCGAGGGCGGCGAGCTCGGTGAGTTCGGCGCGGTAGGCGTCCCGTCCGCTGAGCACGGCCGCCGGGGGCGTGAGGGTCGTCGGGGTCATCGGATGGCTCGCTTCCACTGCGCGGCGCGGGCCGCGTCGATCGTCACGTAGTGCGAGGCGGCCTTGCCCTCGACGGCGCGGACGCCCTTGCCCTTGACGGTGTCGGCGAGGACGGCGAGCGGCCGGTCGGCGCCGGCGCGGTCGGCGGCGAACACCTCGGTCAGGGCGGCGAGGTCGTGCCCGTCGACGGTGACCGTGTCGAAGCCGAAGGCGTCGAAGCGCTCGGCCAGCCGGGGCAGCGGGGAGATGTCCGCGACGAGCCCGTCGTTCTGGCCGCCGTTGCGGTCCACGACGAGGACGAAGTTGCCGAGCCGCTGGGCGGCGGCCACCTGGACGGTCTCCCAGACCAGGCCCTCCTGGAGTTCGCCGTCGCCGGCGACCGCGATCCCGAGGCCGCCCTCGCGGCCGAGCCTGCGGGCCATGGCCCAGCCGGCCGCGTACGGCACGCCGTGGCCGAGGCTGCCGGTGGGGAAGCGCACGCCGGGGACCTTCGGCCCGGGGTGCCCGGTGTAGGGGTGCCCGGCGAGCCCGTACAGCGGGGCCGGGTTCTCCGGGAGGACGCCGCTGACGTGCAGGGCGGCGTACAGTCCGGCGGCGGCGTGGCCCTTGCTGAGCACCACCTCGGTGCCGTCGCCGCGCGCGGCGCGGTGCAGGGCGGCGATCAGGATGTCCAGGACGGAGAGGCTGCCGCCGAGGTGGCAGCCGCGCGGGCCGGCGGCCATGTCGACGACGAGCCGCCGGGCCTCCCTGGCCCGCTCGGCGAGCAGGGCGAGGGTCGCGTCCCCGGCGTCCGTGCGCACCGGCGCCGGGGCGTCGTGCACGGCGGTCATCGGGCGTTCCCCTCGCCGAGGGCGAACCAGCGGTTCACGGCGTCCGCGAGGACCGAGCGGGCGGTGCGGTACTCCATGCTGCCGATCCGCTCCTCGTCGGTGTGGTCGAGGGCCGAGTCGCCCGGCCCGTACGCCACCATGGGGACGTCCTTCCAGGTCGTGGCCAGGGTGTTCATGTCGGAGGTGCCCTTCTTCACCACGAACCGGGGCCGGATGCCGGCCTGGCCGAAGGCGCGGGTGAACACCTTGACGAGCGGGGTCGCCCGGCCGCCCGCGTGGCCGGGGGTGGCCCGCAGGATCTCGGCCTCCACGCCGTCCCGGCCCGCGGCGGCGCCGAGGGCGGCGGCGCGCAGCAGCTCCAGGTCGGCCGAGGGCGGGATCCGGAAGTTGAGGATCCCGACGGCCCGGTGCCGGGCGCGGCCGGTCTCGCAGTGGATGTCGATGACGGCGCTGAGCGCCTCGGACGCCTCCTTGAGCACCGCCGCGCGGATGTCGTCGAGGACGTCCGTGAGCAGGTCGGGCGCGGAGACGGCGTCCAGGCCGGCCGAGTGGCCGCTGGGCACCGACGCGGTGACGCGGAGCTTGAAGAGGCCGAAGTAGCCGAGCGTCAGGGTCTCGGAGCCGCTGGGCTCGCCGATGACGACCGCGTCCGCGGGGTAGTGGTCGCGGGCGTGGAAGGCGCCCTTGGAGGAGGACACCTCCTCCTCGACGGCGCCGACGACGCGCAGCTGGCCGTCCTCGGGGATGTCCGCGTGGGCGAGGACCTCCAGGAAGTTGGCGAGGCTGCCCTTGGCGTCCACGCTGCCCCGGCCCCACAGCTCCTCGCCGCGCCATTCGGCGGGCCAGCGGTGCGGCACCGTGTCGAGGTGGCCGAGGAGCAGCATCCGGCGGGGGCCGTGGCCACGGGTGGCGACGAGGTTGCCGGCGGCGTCGACCTCCGCGTCGATGCCGCGCTCGCGGCACCAGTCGGCCAGGTAGGCGGCAAGTTCGGCCTCGTCGCCGGAGACCGAGGGCACCGAGACGACCTTGGTGAGCAGTCCGAGGTCGGCGCCCGGCTCGCGGGTGCGCCAGAAGCGGGTCCACTTCTCCGGTTCGGCCATGGTGTGCGGGCCGGTGATGGCGACGTCGGCGCTGCCGGCGAGGGCCATCTCGGCGGCCCGGACCTTCTGCCGCATCCTGCCGCCGGCGTACCGCGCGCCGTCGCCCGGGTAGGCGTTGGGCAGGGTGGAGGCGGGGTCCGCGGGGTCGGTGAGGAGGCCGGCGGTGCCGGTGACCAGGCGCAGGTGGTCGGCGTCGAGGGCGTTGCTGAGCGCGGCGGCGAGGACGTCGGCGTCCACGTTCAGCGGGGCGCCGCCGGCTTCGTCGTGCACCGGCGGGGAGACGCAGACCACGTCGTACGCGTCGAGCAGCGCGGCCAGCCGGACGGTGTCGACGTCCGAGGGGACGCCGGCCCGGTGGTCGCGGACGATCACCGGACGGCCGTCGTCGTTGACCGCCTTCAGCGGCCGGTTGGCGCGGCCGCTGACGAGCCGGTTGCGCGCCGCGACCGAGGTGAAGACCCGCAGGCCGTGCGCGGCCAGGCCCTGCTCGACGGCGGGCAGGGTGACCTGCTCGTACGCGTCGACCAGGTGGCGCATCTCCTCCGGCGGGCAGTAGCGGACCGCGTCGCCGTTGGCGAGGCGGAGCTGGGGCATCGGGCGGCCGGCGGACCGGTAGTGCCGCTCGATGCCGGTGGCTCCGCCGGCCACCAGGAGGACCCGGGCGCCGCGGGCCACCAGGAGCGCGAGCTCCCGGTGGATGGTGCCGAGGTCGAGGGTGGCGCTGCCCGCCTTGATCACGTACAGGGGCTTCGTCACGGGGACACCGCCGTGGTGGGCAGGCCCGCGGTCTCGTCGAAGCCGCAGATCAGGTTCATGGCCTGGATGGCCTGGCCGGCGGCGCCCTTGACGAGGTTGTCGAGCGCGGCGACGGCGACGCACTGCCCGTCGCGGACGGCGATGGCGACCTCGGCGACGTTGGAGCCGACGACGGCCTTCAGCATCGGGAAGTCCTGCGGCGCCTTCGGCGCGGTCCGCACCCGCACGAACGGCTTGCCGACGTACGCCTTGGCGTAGGCCCGCTTGACGTCGAGCGGCGACACCCCGGGGAGCAGGTCGGTGTAGGCGGTGACCATGATGCCGCGCGCCACGTCGAGGCTGTGGGTGGAGAACCGCAGGTCCATGGTGGCGCCGGTGAATTCGGCGATGGCCTGGCTGATCTCCGGCGCGTGCCGGTGGCCGTACAGCTTGTGGACCCGGAAGTTGCCGCTGCGCTCGGCCGGCGGCTCGCCGCTGCCGCGCCCGCCGCCGGTGGAGCCGGTCTTGGCGTCGACGACCACCCGGTGGTCGACGAGGGAGGCGGCGAAGAGCGGGTAGAGGGCGTAGATGGTGGTGACGGCCATGCAGCCGGGCAGGCTGATGAACCGGCTCTCCGGGACGGCGGAGCTCAACTCCGGTACGTAGTAGGCGAAGTCCTCGAACGGCGGGTTCTTCGCGGTCTTCGGGTAGTACGACTCGATCTCGGCCTGGTCGCGCAGCCGGAAGTCGCCGCCGAGGTTGAGGACCCGCTTGGCGCGCTCCGCGATGAGCGGCAGTCGTTCGGGCAGCGCTCCGGTGGGGAGGCAGCCGAACGCGATGTCCACCTCCTCCAGTTCGGCCAGCGGCCGGAACCTGAGGCCGGCCGCGGCCGGGTGGTTGCGCAGCCAGGGGTGGACGGAGCCGAGGGTGGCGCCCGCGTTGCGCTCGGCGGAGAGGAAGGCGAGTTCGACGCCGGGGTGCTCCAGGAGCAGCCGGATGACCTCGCCGCCGGTGTAGCCGCTGGCGCCGATGACGGCGACGCGTACCTTCTGGTCGTGGTCAGCCAAGGCGGGCCGCCTTCTCGTACGGACGGCGGTAGTCGCCGGCCTCGACGAGCTTGCGGATGGCGTCGGGGCGCCGGGCCACCTTGCGGAAGGCGTCGGCGTACCGCAGGGCGCGCTCGTACTCGACGGGGGAGCGCAGCTCGCGGCAGAGCACCAGGGTGCTGTCGAGCATGCCGAGCGTCACCGGGAAGTCCTCGGGGCGGTGGTCGCGCACGGCGCCGGGGTTGAGGGTGAACGGGTAGCCGTTGCCGAAGCCGTCGCGGTGCTTGAACGGCAGGTGGCAGGGGATGGGGGTGTTCTGCCACTCGCGGGCGGGCACGCCCTCGGCGACGAGCAGTTCGTGCACGGCCTCCTTGACGGCGTGCACGGGCAGGTCGTCGAGGCCGACGGCCTCCGGGTGCAGGGTGACCCGGTACATGTTGTACGCGTGGGTGTGGCCGGCCGGGACGTGCGGCGGGGTGAACAGGCCGGTGCCGTCCAGGGCTTCGCCGAGGAGGGCGGCGTTGCGGGCGCGGATCTCGTCGTAGTACGGGAGCCGCTTGAGCTGGCTGCTGCCGAAGGCGGCGGCGACCCACGACATGCCGTAGTCGATGCCGTGCCGCTCCAGGTAGGCGGCGGCGCGGTCGTACGCCTCCCGGGTGGCGAAGAAGGCGATGCCGCCCTCGCCGCCGAGCGGGAAGTTCTTGTCGGCCATCAGGCTCTGGCCGGCGGCGTCGCCGAAGGAGCCGGCGACCTGGTCGCCGATCTTCGCCGAGTGGGCGTGCGAGGCGTCCTCGACGAGGGCGATGCCGTGCCGGTCCGCGAGCGCCCGCAGGGCGGGCACGTCGGCCGGGAGGCCGTGGACGTGGACGGGCATCAGGGCGCGGGTGCGGTCGGTGATCGCCGCGGCGGCGGCCTGCGGGTCCATGCAGTACGTGACCGGGTCGATGTCCACGAAGACGGGGACGGCGTGCGCGGCGACGACGGCCTGGGCGGTGGCGATGAAGGTGAACGCCGGGACGATGACCTCGTCGCCGGGCCGCACACCGGCGCCGACGAGCGCCATGTGGAGGCTGGAGGTGCCGCTCGCGGTCGGCAGGGCGTACTGCGCGCCGACGTAGTCGCGGTACGCCTCGGCGAAGTCGGCGACGACCTTCTCCGGGGCCTGGCGCTGGGCCAGCATCAGGTTGAAGACGTCTTCCTTGGTGATGACCGGGAAGAGCGTGCGGCGCAGGGCCTTGGGGATCAGGGCGTCGCCGCCCAGCGCGGCGAGCTCGGTGTCGAGCTCGGCCTCGGACGGCAGGGGCAGCGGCGCTGCCGGGAAGTCAGTGATCACGAGTGTGCTCCGAGAGTGGCGGCCGGCCGGACCGCGTGGGTGAGGGCCATGCGGGCGCAGGCGGCCACCAGCGGGCTGAGCCGGTAGTTGAACTGGACGCCGGGCACCAGGTCCGCGTCGGCCTCCTCCTGGGTCCACATGGTCCGCAGGTCGTAGGCGCCGAAGATCTTCAGGCGCTCGGCGCGCGCCCAGACGTCGGCGGAGTCGGTGAGGACGGCGGCGGCGGGGCCGAAGCCGAGGCCGGTGAGGTCCACCACCAGGACGGGGGCGGTGGCCTCGGCGGCGAACTCGGGCAGCCGGTCGGCGTTCTCCGGGGTGAGCTCCACGTAGTCGTACGCGGCGGGCCTGCCCGGTTCGGTGCGGTCGGCGGGCTCGGTGGGCTCGGTGGTGAGGCCGAGCCAGGCGAGGAACGCGAGGGACTCGCGGTCGGTGTGGGGCACGGTCACGGTGTCGCCGTGGCCGAGGCCCTGGCCGGCGAGGGCGCCGTGCAGGGCGCCGGTCCGGCTGTTGAAGAGGGCCGCCCTGGCGCGGCCGGTGCGCTTGGTGAGCAGCCGCTCCAGGCCGGGCAGCTCCCGGTCGCTCTTCTCGATGCTCATGACGACGCCCGAGGTGAGGACGCGGGTGAGCACGGTCGCGGTGTCGAACAGTTCCATGGTCTTCTCCGGTGTCTCCGTCTCACGTGACGGGGCGCCGCGGGCAGGACGGGGCGTCCGGCCCGCGGCGGTGCGGCGCGTTTACGCGGCGGTCGGCGTGACGGCGGTGCGCCCGAGCAACTCGGTGACGTGGCGGGCGAGATGACCGGCCACGTTGACGCCGTGCTGGGCGGAGGAGCGGGCGAATTCGGGGTTGGCGTTGACTTCGAGGACCAGCAGTTCGCCGGTGGTCCGGTCCTCGACGAGGTCGACCCCGTAGAAGCCGTCGCCGAGGGCGTCGACGACCTGGCCGCAGAGCTTCTCGATCTCCGGCGTGATCTCGGTGCGGCGGACCTCCGCGCCGAGGTGGGTGTTGGTGCGGAAGTCGGGCGAGACCCGCTGGATCGCGACGACCGGGGTGCGGCCGACGACGACGACGCGCAGGTCGTGGCCGGGCTTGTCGATGTACTGCTGGACGACGACCGGGAAGAGCTTGCCGGCGGCGTCCGTGGACTCGCGGCCGCCGACCCAGGCGTCGACGCACTCGGGGTTGACCATCCGGGTGACGCCCCGGCCCCAGGAGCCGCTGACGGGCTTGACGACGGTCGGCAGCCCCATCCGGGCGACCGTCTCACGGACCTGGTCGTAGCTGAAGGCGTGGAGGGTGTGCGGGTGCGGGATCCCGTGCCGGGCGAAGGCGAGGGCCTGGAGGCCCTTGTCGTTGCAGGTCTCGATGGTGGCGGCGCGGTTGAGGGTGGTGATGCCGCTGTGTTCGAGCCGGCGGGAGACGCTGACGGCGTCCTGGTGGGAGAGGTTCCTGATGAGGGCGAGGCCGGGCGGGCGCGTGCCGCCCGCCACCACCCCCGCGAGGTCTTCCCGGAGCAGCGGAGCCGCCTTCAGTCCCTCGGCCCGCAGGGCCTGGAGAAGGAGCTTCTCGTCCGGCCGCAGCATGGTGGCCGAGACGAGGACCTCTGCGTCCTGGGTCACTCGCCCCAGTCCTCCTCGACCTCCGGCGCGAGGTCCAGGCGGACGAGGTCACCGGTCTTCTCCAGGACCTCGTGCTCCTGCCCGCAGGCGGTGCATTCGGTGATCTCGCCCTTTTCCCAGTCGGCCTGCACCTCGAATTCTGTGTCACATACGAGGCACTTGGGCGCCGCAATGGCGGTGGTCATAATGGAGACTCCTTACGAAAATAGGCATGGCGGTGCCGTCGGCGGATTACCGATCGGTGATTTTTCCGCCGGGATTCCGGCGGAGGGTGACGTCGGCCCGTACGGATGTCGTGGCGGACGGGGCGGGTGGTCAGCCCCAGCCGTGGTCATCCTGGCCGCCGGCCACGCTGACCACGGTCTCCGTGGTCGTCGCGGTGGCGAGAGCGCTGTTCTCCGCGTCCCCCTGAGCGAGAGAGAGGCCGGTCGTCGCGGCGACGGCGAAAGCGGCGACGGCGAAAGCCTTCATGGCGTTCAGGAAAACATTGGTCTTCATTTCCGGTTCCCCCCGGTGCTTCGGACGACCAGCGGCTGCTGGTTTCTTCATGAAGAGCATGCCCTGAGGCGGAGCTTGCGTGAAGCGATCACAGGCTTCAGGATCAGGCGTTGCAGGAACATGAGGGGGGAGAAGCGATGTGCTCCATACCTGGCAATCCAGACAGATCGTTTGACGGATCTCCGACCAGTCCGTCCTTTCACACCGGCGTCTGCGCCGACGGCCTCGCCTACTACGAGGCGGCGCTCACGACCGGCTCCGTCCAGGGGGAGGCGCCGTCGTGCCTGGGTGCGCTGGGGCTGCTGGCGCCCGCGCCGGACGCCCCGGACACGCTCGTCCCCGTTCCCCCCGACGTCGCCGCCGCGGCCCTGGCCCATCCCGTGGAGCGGGCCATCATGGAGCAGCAGCAGGCCCTGAACGCCATGCGGACCACGATGTCCCAGGTGGAGAGCGTCTACCGCAGCACCCGCCGGGAGACCTCCGTCTCCGTCCAGCGGCTGCACGGGCCCGCGGTCATCAGCGCCGCCCTGGAGGAGGCCGCGCAGTCCTGCACGACCGAGTCCCTGACCGCCCACCCCGGCGGCGGACGCCCCGCGGAGATCCTGGCCGAGGCGCTCCCCCGCGCCCTGGAGGCGCGCGACCGGGGCGTCGCCCAGCGCACGCTGTACCAGCACACGGTGCGCGCCCACGGCCCCACGCTCGACTACATCCGGCGCGTCACCGAGGTCGGCGTCGAGGTGCGCACCATCGACGAGGTCTTCGAGCGGCTGATCATCTACGACCGGTCCGTGGCCTTCATCCCCGACAACCAGGGCGCCCGCCACATGTCCGCCGTCATGATCCGGGACCCCGGGATCGTGCACTATCTGGCGTCGGTTTTAGAACACGCGTGGGGGCGCGCCGAGCCGGTCACCTACCGCTCGGACCACCAGCGCCCGGAGCTCCTCACGGAGGCGACCCGGCTGAACGTGCTGCGGCTCATGGTCGACGGCTACACGGACGCGGCCATCGCCAGCCGCCTGGGCATGAGTTCCCGCACGGTCGCCGCGCACATGAAGAAGGCGTCGGACCTGCTCGGCAGCAACAGCCGCGCCCAGCTCGCCTACCTGATCGCCCAGGCGGGCATCCTGGACCAGCCGCCGGCCGGGGGCCGGGCGGCGGACGGGGCGTGACGGGCGTCACCCTCCCGGCGGGCGTCCGGCTGTCACGTACGGGGGTCCCGGCCAACCTTTCCTTGTGACGACACCAGGAGGTTGACCATGAGGATCCTGCTCGCCGGCGCGACCGGCGCCATCGGCCGCCCGCTGACCCGGGCCCTGGCCAGGGACGGGCACGAGGTGCTGGCCCTGGCCCGTTCCGAGGGTTCGGCACGGACCGTGCGGGCGCTGGGCGGGACGCCCGTCCGCGCGGACGCGCTCGACCGGGAGGGCCTGCTGCGGGCCCTGGACGGGCTCTCCGCCGACGCGGTCGTCCACCAGCTGACCGCGCTCAGCTCGCCGAAGCTGAAGCTCACCGCGGACGATCCGAGCAATGTGCTGCGGGAGCGCGGCACGGCGCACCTCCTGGAGGCGGCGGGCGTGCTCGGCGCGGGCCGCTTCGTCACCCAGTCGCTGGTCCTCGGGTACGGCTACCACGACCACGGCACGCGGCCGGTCACCGAGGAGGACCCGTTCGGCGTCCGGAACGGCACGGTCGCCGACCATGTGATCACCGGCCTCGTCGAGGCGGAGGGCCGGCTGTTCGCCGCGGACCACGTGGCCGGCACGGCGCTGCGGTACGGCGTCTTCTACGGCCCGGGCACCTGGTTCGACCCGACGCCCGGCAGCCGCCCGTTCCCCGTGCCGACGGGCGGCGGCGGCACGATGTCGTGGGTGCACGTCGAGGACGCGGCCGAGGCGACGGTCGCCGCGCTGGAGCGGGGCGGCGCGGGCGAGGCGTACAACATCGTCGACGACCTCCCGTCCACCTGGGGCGAGCTGGCCGCCGCCCGCGGCTCCCGGCTGCGGGTCCCCGGCCGGCTGCTCCGCCTGGCCGTCCCCTACCTCGGCAGCCTGATGGTCGACACCCGGCTGCGCGTCTCGCACGCGAAGGCCACCCGCGAGCTGGGCTGGACGCCCCGGTACGCGGACCACCGGGAGGGGATGCGGGCGGGCCGGCCCTCCGCGTGAGCGGTCAGGCTGTGGCCCTCTCGATCAGCGCCTGGATGCGGGCCTCGACCTCGGGGGTGAGGGTGGTGAGGGCGAAGGCGGTGGGCCACATGTCGCCGTCGTCGAGGGTCGCGGCGTCGTTGAAGCCGAGGGTGGCGTAGCGGGCCTTGAACTTGGCGGCGCTCTGGAAGAAGAAGACGACCTTGCCGTCCCGGGCGTAGGCCGGCATGCCGTACCAGGTCTTGCAGGTCAGGTCGGGGGCGACCTTCTTGACCAGGGCGTGGACGCCCTCGGCGAGGACCCGGTCCTCGTCGGGCATCTCGGCGACCTTGGCGAGGAGGTCGGCCTCGCCGTCGGCGGCCTTGCCGCGCGAGGAGCGCCCCTTGGCGGCCTTCAGCTCCTTCGCCCGCTCCTTCATCGCCTCCCGCTCGTCCTCGGTGAAGCCGTCGTAGGACTTGGTGGACTCGGTGGACCTGTCGGTCTTGGCGGCCATGCCGGTTTCCCCTCGTTCGCTGTGTCGACCGGTCTCTCCCGGTGCTGTTTCCAGGCTGGGTTCCGGGGTTTCCCGGTGCTTCTCCGAAACTGACCGGCGCGCTCAGGCGCCGGCCGCCGTGCCCGCCCTGGCGGTGCGGAGCGCGGTGACGAAGGCGTACGGGGTCAGGCCGTACGCCTGGGTGAAGGTGCGGTGCAGCGTCCCGGCGGGCAGGCCCGCCGTCCGGGCCAGGGCCGGGACGTCCAGCGGGCGGGCGTACTCGCGGTCGATGCGGTCGCGGACCCGGCGCAGCGTCCGCAGCGCCCGGAGCCGTACCGCCTCCGTGCGGGCCGCGGCCCATGCGGGCTGGCACATGTCGGTTCCCCCCCCTGGGTCTCAGCGCAGTTCCTGGATGCGGATCAGGTTGCCCGCCGGGTCGCGGAAGGCGCAGTCGCGGACGCCGTACGGCTGCTCGGTCGGCTCCTGCACGACCTCGGTGTCGCCGGCGGAGACCTTCGCGAAGACGGCGTCGAGGTCGGGGGTGGCGAGCAGGATCCAGCCGTAGGTGCCCTTGGCCATCATCTCGGCGATGGTCCGGCGCTCGTCCTCGGTGATGCCCGGGTCGACGGCCGGCGGGGCGAGCAGGATCGAGGTGCCGGGCTGTCCCGCGGGACCGACGGTGATCCAGCGCATCCTCCCCTGGCCGACGTCGCTGCGGACCTCGAAGCCGAGGACGTCGCGGAAGAAGGCCAGGGAGGCGTCCGGGTCGTCGTGCGGGAGGGCGGTGGTGTGGATGGTGATGTCCATGACGACGACGCTAGTGGCGGCGTCCCCGGTCCGCTTCTCGAATCCTGATCCTTCACGGCGCGGGGGCGCCGCCGGCCGCCGGCGGCGGGGGGGGGGGGGGGGCGGCGGCGGGGGGGGGGGGGGGCGGGGGCGGGGGGGGGGCCGCCGCCGCGCGCCGCCGGGCGCGCGGCGCCGGCGCCCCCCGCC